>CAYGST010000298.1:0-6271 GCA_964352415.1 uncultured Planctomycetaceae bacterium
CCCGCGCTCGCTGTTGCCCGAGGTGGCGAGGGAGCCGCTCGTGAGGTCGAGCGCGAGCACGCCGCGCCCGCGCTCGGCGGGGTGAGCGATGGCGTAGCGCAGCGGCGCCGCAGCAGCGCTGGCCAGGACGGCGACCTGTCCGCCGAGGTCCAGGCGCGCGCTCGTCGTGCCGGCGCTCTTCAGCGCCTCGAGGGCGGCGTCGAGTCCGGCGCCCTTGCCGAAGCCGCCTTCTTCGATGCTCGCGTCCGCTGCGCGCCGCGTCGCGCGGGCGGGCAGCGCGCCCGTGTCCCACGCAGCGGGGCCCGAGGCGTGCTGCGCTCGCTCGAGCTCGGCGGGGGAAGGCCGGCGCCCCTCCCCGCGCAGGTCCCAGACGCGGACCAGCGGACCGACCGCCGGGTCGAAGGCGCCCTTCGTGGCCTCGCTCCAGGCCCAGGAGCGCTGCAGCCAGCCCCCGAGTTCAGGCGAGAGCGCGACGGACTGCCCGAGAGGGGCGGCGTTGAGGCGCGCGAGCTCGCTCTCCGTACGCCAGGTGGACAGGCGTGCCTCCACGGCCTCGAGGGCGGCTACCGCGGCCTCGCTGGCGCGCAGGGCCTCGCTCCGGCCGGGCCCCTCGACCACGAGGGTCCAGGTCGTGCCCATCGCGCGCAGGCTGCGCTCGACCGATTCTGAGCCCTGGGACGCGGCCGCCGTGGATCCTTTCTGGGCGATCGCGACGATCCCGTCGGGGGCGCATGGCGACCCGTGGAGGGCCAGAATCAGGGCGAGGAAGGGCATTTCGGGCCGCGGGCGGTGCCGCGAGGCCGGAGTTGTAGTTGAGATCGGGTCTCAGTGTCAACCGCTGCCGTCGCCTTTCTCGATGCCTTCCGTGTGAAGAACCGACGCAGGACGCCAGAGCCGGCGCGCGTTGGCGGGCCTCGGTCCTTGCGCCCGACCTCGGCTCGCCGACCTGGGACAGGGCGCACTGGAAGTCGTCCGCCGCTCCGGACGGCGGCGTGGCAGGCGGCTGGCGGGGAGGTGGAGCGATCGACGAGTCGTCGCTCGCCGCGCGGCCGCGACTCAGGGCCTGTGAAGGAATCGCTCGCGCTTCTCGGCGCGCGAGCGCGGCGTGGCGAGGAGTGTGTTGGGATTCTTCACGGGCTCTCAGGCGGTCAGCGGACCTTCGAGGCGAACGCGCCGGTACACAGGACCCTCGGGGGAGAGGGCGGCGCGCAGGAGCTGGCGCGTCGCGCCGCGCTGGCGTCGCTGCAGGAGCGGCGACTCGATGCGCGCCGTGGCCGCCCGCATGCGACGGCGCAGCTCATCGAGCTGTACGCGCGCCTCACTGCGCCGTCCCAGATGCTCGAGCACCATCGCGTGCGTGCCGCGGATGACGATGCGGTCGATCAGCTCTGCGCCCGCGCGCTCGAGCAGCGCGACGGCGCGGGCGGAGCGGGTCACCGCAGCAGCGGGGTCGCGATGGAAGAGGATGCGCGCCTGGATGGCGGTGCAGACGGCTTCGATGCGCGCGTTGCCGACGTCGCGCGCGATGCGCGCGCTGCGTGCGAGAAAGGTGCCGCCGTTCGGATCGTCCTGCTCCGCCAGCAGGATCCCGAGGAAGCAGGACGCGATCGACTCACCGCGGCGGTCCTCGATCTCAGTCGCGGTGAGCAGCGCGTCGCGCAGCTCGCCCTCGGCCTCCACCGAGCGGTCGATGTCGAGCAGGTGCACGCCGAGCCGCGCCTGCAGGTCGCTCTCGAGTCGGCGGTCGCCGGAGCGCCGCGCGAAGCTGAGCGCCTTCTGGGCCGACACGAAGCCGCGCCGGGGACGGCCGGCGCCGCGGTAGACGCGGGCGCGCAGGGAGTGGGCGAGGGCGCGCACGCTCAAGACCTCGAACAGCTCGGAGCCCCGCAGCAACATGAGCACGCGGTCGCTGCGCCGCAGCGCGCCCTCGAGGTCGCCTTCGAGGAGGTCGAGCACGCCGTGGCCGTGCTCGGCGCGCGCCCGCAGGAAGTCGTCGGGCGCGTTGTCTAGCGCTCGCTTCGTGTTGCGCCTGGCGTCCGCGAACTCGCCGAGGTGGGCCTGCACGCTACCGAGTCGCCGGAGCGTGTCCGAGACGAACGCGAGGTCGCCCGCTTGCTCGAAGAAGTGCAGCGCGTTGCCGAGCATGCCGGTCGCCGTGGCGTACTGCCCGAGGCTGATCGAGTAGCGCGCGAACAGGAGGTAGACGCGACCCGCGCGACCGGGCTGCTCCTCCGTGTCGATCTCGAGCTCGCTGAGCCGGTCGAGCCACTCGCGCTGTTCCTTGCGGTGACCGAGACGGTCCGACGCGTCCGCCGCCGCCCACAGGAACTCGAGCGCGAGCCCCGTTGGGTCGTCGACGTGGTCCACCTCGTCCAGGGCTTCGATGCCCCAGCGACCGAGAGTGTGCACGCGCGCGGGCTGGCCGCGCTCGGCGACGCGCGCGAGCAGCGGTCGCAGGAGCTGCAGGAGCTCGCCGAAGCGCTCCGCGCTGCGCAGGTGATAGGCGCGCTGGAAGGCGTCGCCGAGGGAGAGGCGTCCACCGGGGCCGGGGCGCAGCGCGCGCGCGACGTCGGCGTGCAGAGCGCGGCGCTCCGGTGCCGGCACGCGGCGGTAGATGGCGGCGCGCAGCGCCGGCCGACGGAAGCGGTAGCGATCGCCTTGGGGACTGAGCCAGCCGCCGTGGGTCAGCCGCGCGAGGGTCTGGTCGAGTTCGGAGGCGCTCGCTCGCGGCCAGGCGCTCAGCAGGAAGCGCGTCTGGATCAGACCGCCGCAGACGGCGAGTCGCGCGAGCCACTCGCGGTCCTCTCCGTTGAGCCGCGCGTAGGCGCGACCGATCTCGTGCCGCAGCGACGCGGGCAGCGGCAGGTCGTCGGGGTGGATCCGCAGGTCGAGTCCGTCGTCGGTGGGGATCGCCTCTCCGCGCTCGACGAGGCCGCGCACCAGCTCGGCGATCAGGCCGGGGTTGCCGCGGCTGCGCTCCCAGAGCACGCTCGCGAGGCGCAACTGCGGCGCCTTGCGGCTGAACAGGATCGCCGTGATGGCGCGCACCGCCTCGGCGTCGAGGGGCGGGAGGCTCACGCGCGCGTTGAAGTCGAGGGTCTCGAGTCGCTCATCGAGGCGGCGCTGCGCTTCGGGGCGTCGCGGCGACGTCTCGGAGTCGATGCCGAGCACGAGCAGGAGCGGCAGCTCGTCCAGTCGCCGGGCGAGGCGGCCGAGCACCTCGAGGGTGCCCTCGTCGGCGTGGTCCAGGTCGTCCAGGTAGACGATCACGGGGCCCTCCTCGGCGAGCGCGAAGAGCCAGGCGCAAAGCGCGACGGGCACGGCGGTGGAGGTCGTTCCGAGGTGGGCGGGGTCGAGCGCTTCGAGCAGGGCGTCGCGCTCCCAGGTCGGCAATCGCTCCTCGAGCTTCGCGCGTTCACGGGTGCCGGGGGGCTCGCCTGCAGGCAGCCGCAGGTAGTGCGCGAGCATCGACAGCAGCGGCTGGCATGGACGTGCCTCCTCGAAGCGAGGGCTGCGGCCGCGCAGGTAAATCGGCGGCGACGCGCTGCGGCGAACACGGCGCGCGAGCTCGCTCATCAGTCGCGACTTGCCCGAGCCAGCGGGGCCCTCCAGCCGCAGGGCGCCGCCCTGGCCGCGCTGGGTGCGGCGCGCCGCATCGAGCAAGCGCGCGAGCTCCGCGTCGCGCCCGACCAGGGGGAGCTCGGCGCCGCGCGTGGCCGTGGAGACGCTGCCCTTGCCGCCGCGGTCGAGGTGCGCACGCCACCAGGCGCCACTCTCCTGATCGCGGCAGATCCCCTCGAGCACGGCGAGGCTCGGCCGGCGCGCCGGGTCGCGCGCCAGGAGCTCCTCGAGCAGGGCGTCGAGGAACGGGGAGAGGGTCGGCACGCGCAGCGAGGGAGCCTCGAAGCTCGCACCAGACAGCACGCTCGCCAGCCCCTCCGACTCGGCCAGCCGCTCGCGCGACGCGAAGGGGTGCGTACCGGTCGCGAGCTCGTACAGCACGACGCCGAGGGCGTAAACCTCGCTCGTCTCGTTCGCCGCGCCACCGCGGAGCTCCTCCGGTGAGAGGTACGCCAGGCTGCCGGTCACGCGCGTCTGAATCCGCTTCGTCCGGGGCATCACGAAGCCGAGGTCGAGCAGGACGGCGCGACCCTCCGCGTCGAGGCGGACGTTCTCGGGCTTGAGATCGCCGTGCAGCCAGCCCGCGTCGTGCAGAGCTACGAGCGCGCCGACCAGGCGCGTGGCGATCGCTCGGACCTGCGGTTCGGGAAGGGCTCCCGACTGCTCGAGGCGCTCGCGCAGGGTCGGCCCCGGCACGAGCTGAAGAGCGAGCCACGGGCCGTGTTCGTCCTCACCGGAGGCGACGCCGCGCACGACCCCTGGGCTCTTGATGGAGCTGGCGACCTCGGTCTCGCGCTCGAAGGCGGAGAGCTGCGCAGGGATGGCGGCGGCGCCGGGGTGCAGGCGCTTGAGCGCGAGCTCGACGCCCTCCGCCAGGTCACCGAGCGGCGCCTCGAGTAGGACCCGCCAGACCCGTCCAGTCGCGCCGGAGCCGAGCTCGTCGAGGAGGCGACAGCGGAGCTCGGCGGGGGGAGGAGGAGCGGGTTCGGCGTGGTTCACGGGACTTGGGCTCGCCTCGAAGGGCGTGATCGGGAAGATCGCACAACGCCAGGGCGAAGCCGAGAGGCGGACTCCCTTTCCCGATGAGAACGTGGTGAAGAAATGCCGTGCGGGGACCCTTTCGGCTGGAATTGGCCCTTCGCCGGGCTACGCTCCAGCCCGCCCAGGAGGGCCGCCTTGACGCTTCACGTCTACAACACGCTCACCAACCAGAAGGAAGAGTTCACCCCGCTCGAGCCGGGTCGCGTGCGCATGTACAACTGCGGCCCGACCGTCTACAGCCGCGTGCACATCGGCAACCTGCGGGCCTTCCTCTTCGCCGACCTACTGCGCCGCTGGCTCGAGTTCGAGGGCTACCAGGTGACTCAGGTGATGAACATCACCGACGTCGGTCACCTCACGGACGACGCCGACGATGGCGAGGACAAGCTCCAGAAGCAGGCCGAGAAGGAAGGTCTCGACCCGATGGAGATCGCGCGGGCGCAATCCGCGCTGTTCTTCGCCGACCTCGAGAAGCTCGGCTGCAAGCGCGCTGCGGTCTATCCGAAGGCCACCGACCACATCACGCAGATGCTGTCGATGATCGGGACGCTGATCGAGAAGGGCTTCGCCTACCAGGTCGGCGAGAACGTCTACTTCGAGGTCAGCAAGTTCCCGGAGTACGGCAAGCTCAGCGGAAACCGCGTCGAGGACCTCGACGCGGGCTCGCGCATCCAAGTGCGGGACGAGAAGCGCTCACCGGCCGACTTCGCGCTGTGGAAGAGCGACCCGAAGCACCTGATGAAGTGGGAGAGTCGCTACGGCGACCACGGCTTCCCCGGCTGGCACATCGAGTGCTCGGCGATGGCGCGCGAGCACCTGGGCGACCAGATCGACATCCACACGGGCGGAGAGGACAACGTCTTCCCGCACCACGAGTGTGAGATCGCGCAGTCGGAGGCCTTCACGGGCGAGCCGTTCGCGAAGTACTGGATGCACACGAAGTTCCTCCAGGTCGACGGCGGCAAGATGTCGAAGTCGCTCGGCAACGTCTACACGGTGGACGACGTCGAGGCGAAGGGCTTCGAGCCGCGCGTCCTGCGCTACACGCTCCTGCGTGGGCACTACCGTCAACCGCTCAACTTCACCTGGGACATCATGGCGGACTCCGCCAAGGCCTTGGAGAAGTTCGACGACCTCGTCACGCGCCTGCGCCGCATCGCGGCGGGGGATGAAGGGGCGTCGGATCCGATCGCCGGCCGCGATGTCTGCACCGCGCTGTGCGACGAGTTCCGCGATGCGATGAACGAGGACCTCAACACCCCCGAGGCCTTCGCCGCGCTGCACAAGCTGCGCGGCGTCGTCGTGCAGGGGGAAGTGGGGCGCGACACGGCGACGATCGCGCTCAGCTTCCTGCGCAAGGCAGAGGGCATCCTCGGACTCCTGAAGCTCGAGGACGGCGGGCTGAGCCCCGTCGAGCTGAACATGATCGATGCGCGCAAGGCCGCTCGCGCCAGCAAGGACTGGGGACAGGCCGACGAGATCCGCGACCTGCTGCTGTCCATGGGCATCGAGCTCGAGGACAAGGGCGACCAGACCTTCTGGAAACGCGTCTGACCCGCCGAGTCGGAACCTGATTGAAAAACGCCGGCTGCGCCTGTCGCACGTCGTG
>CAYGST010000299.1:0-6269 GCA_964352415.1 uncultured Planctomycetaceae bacterium
GCGCTACATCCTCGGCGAGTTCTCGCAGTTCGGGACCAACATCCTCTCGATCAACCCGGGCAAGTCGGAGACCTTCGGCATCCCGGGGATGATGGGCGGCAGCACGCAGAAGCTCACGGTCGCGGACGCACAGGCGCTGCGGCGCGTGGCGGGTGTGGAGCGCGTCGTTCCGCTGGTCGTCGGCATGGGCCGCGTCGAGGGCGACGGCCGCGCGCGCAGCGTCAACGTCTACGGCGTCACCTCGGACATGCCGGCGCTGTGGAAGTTCGACGTGGGGATCGGGGACTTCCTGCCCGAGGGCGATTGGGAGCGCGCGAGTCAGGTCGTGGTGCTCGGCTCCAAGGTCAGCGTCGAGCTCTTCGGCCACGAGAACCCGCTCGGGACCTTCGTGCGCGTCGCCGGTCGGCGCGTGCGCGTGATCGGCGTCATGGCGCCGAAGGGGCAGATCCTCGGCAACGACATCGACGACGTCGTCTACGTGCCGGTGGCGACCGCCTTGACGCTGTTCAACCGCGAGGAGCTGCACGAGATCCACGTCGAGTACTCGGAGGCCTCGAGCAGCGACCGCGTGGTCAGCGACGTCAAGGCGATCCTCACGGCGCGCCACGCGGACCGCGAGGACTACACGCTGAACACCCAGGCGCAGATGCTCGACGTCTTCGGCGACGTGATGAACCTGATCACGCTGGCGGTCGGCGCGATCGGCGGCATCTCCCTGCTCGTCGGTGCCGTGGGCATCCTGACGATGATGTGGATCGCCGTGGGGGAGCGGACCCACGAGATCGGCCTCCTGCGCGCGCTCGGCGCGACCTCGCGCGACGTGCTGCAGGTCTTCATGGCGGAGGCCGTCGTGCTCGGCGCGGTCGGGGGCCTCCTCGGCGTCGGGCTCGGGCTCGGAACCGTGTCACTCCTGCGCCTGGCGCTGCCGGAGCTCCCGCTCGGGACGCCGGTGCCCTACGTGCTCGCCGCCCTCGGGATCAGCTTCGTGACCGGGCTGCTGGCCGGGATCCTCCCCGCCCGCCGCGCGGCCCGCATGGACCCGATCACCGCGCTGCGGAGCGAGTGAGGTGGCGGCGGCAGCGACCCGAATTCCGGGTCATTCGCATCAACTCTACGAGCCCCAGTACTCATGCCAGGATCTCTCTAGTTGGCTCTGCTCTTCTAACCGCAGCGACTCCTCAAGCCGCTCAATTGCTTTCGAGAGTTGGGCCTTGTTCTCCTCGAAGACCCTGTCGAAGACCTCTTGGTTGACAAGGTCGCCAATCTTCTCAGAGCCCGATCCCGCATCACTTCCGGCCAAGTAGGCTGGCGTCGCGGACTGTACCTCGCTCGCGATCGACTTTCGCCCGTCAGAGAACTCGCCTAGGAGAACGGCTGCAAAGCAAACTTCTGCTTCGGCGGTGAGTTGCCCTGCCTGCTCAGTGAGTTGGATGTATTGCGCGCCGAATCTATTCAGCGTCCCGATGAGCTGTTCCTGCTCACCAGGATTCAAAGGCTCAGATGTCCCCTTGAGCCTGCTGAGCATCTTGCTACGTGCCTCAGTGACGCCGGACATTCGCACCTCAAGGCGACGGAGCCTTAGGAGCGCGCCCACCCATTGCGAGTAGGAGTCTCTTAGGCGATCAATTCGATCGGACTTGCGTTGCACTCGCTGGTTGATATGGGTGATGAGCCCACCGAGCGCGACGCCCACAAGGCCGGTGATGGCCGCAAGAGTTCCATCCATCGTTGGATCCGAGACCTCACGCGCTCTGCAGCGCCGCCTCCAGCCGCTTCGCCACGGCCTCGGTGAAGGCCGCGCAGCCGAGGGTTCCGCCGATGTCGGCGGTGCACTCTCCCGCGGCGATCGAGTCGAGCACGGCGGTGCGCAGGGCCTCGCTGGCCTCGCGCTCGCCGATGTGCGTCAGGAGGTTGCGCAGGGCGAGCAGCGCGGCGGTCGGGTTGCAGAGGTCCTGGCCGGCGATGTCCGGCGCGGTGCCGCCCGCCGGGTCGAACATGGCGGTGCAGATCTGACCCTCGTCGTCGAAGGCGAAGGACGAGGAGTCGCCGAGGCCGACCGAGCCGATCAGGCCGCAGGCGGAGTCGGAGAGGAAGTCGCCGTACTCGTTCGGACAGACGATGACGCCGTAGCGCTCGGGGTGCATCACGATGCCGGCCAGCAGCGCGTCGAAGAGCTCGCGGCGGTAGGGGATCGCCGGGTAGTCCTGGGCGACCTTGCCCGCGATCTCCTCGAAGAAGCCGTCGGTCTCGCGCTGGATCGTCCACTTGGAGGTCGAGCAGACGTTCGTGCCGCGCAGCATGGCGAGGCGGAAGGCGAACTTGGCGGCGTGCTTGCACGGGCCGCGCGAGATGACGCGCAGCGAGACCGCCGTGTCCGGGCCGAGGCGCTGGCCGGCGTCGTCGTAGGTGCCGCCGGTCGCGACTCGCACGACGTCGATGTCGATCGACTTCGTGAAGTTGGTCTCGATGTTCGGGATCGTCGAGACCGGGCGGTGGATGACCGAGAAGTGGCACTTCTCGCGCAGCACCTTGTTCGGGCTCTCGCGGGTCGTCGCCGTCGGGTACTTGATCGAGGTGCCGTGCTCCTGCATGAGCGCCACGGCGTCGTCGTAGATCTCCATGCCGCGCGTCGCGCGCGCCTCGTCCGACAGATCGAACGGGACGAACTCGAGCTCGAAGGGCAGGCTCTTGGCGATCCGATGGACGGCGAGGGACAGCTCGGCGGAGATTCCGTCTCCGTGGAGCTCGACGATCTTGTAGGACTTCATGGCGGCGCGTACGCGGGCGTGGGGGGGCGCAAGGGGCCCGCGGAGGGTCTCGAAAGAGTTCGTGGACGGCGAACGAAGCCCGCAGGATAGTGGGAACAGCGGACCGCCGCATCCCGGATGGGCTGGATTCAAGTCGAATCCAGCCCCGAGTCACCGGCGCGACGCCGCGCGGCCCGCGGCGCTTCGCCACCCTCGACCCGGTCACCCTCGACCCTGCTCTCCCTCCACATGGACCAACCCTGGCTCGAGCACGCCGAGCTCGTCGGCGACGCGGTGCTCCTGCGCCCCGTCGGGCCGGCGGACGTGTCGACCTGCTTCGACCTCGTGCACGGCCAGCGGGAGATCACGGACTGGCTGATCTGGGACGGGCCCGAGTCGATCGAGGAGATCGCACCGTGGTACCTGACCTGGCCGCTCGGCGACCCGACGCGGGGCTGCGACTACCACTTCGCGATCATCGATCGCTCGGACGGCGCCTTCAGCGGCTCGATCAGCCTGCGCTTCCACGACCACGTCTTCCAAGGGGACCTCGGCTACTGGGTCGGGCTCGAGCGCCAGGGGCGCGGTCTCGCGAGCGAGGCGATCCGGCTGATCACCTGGCTCGGCTTCGAGCACCTGTCCGCGGAGCTCCTCTACGCCGAGTGCTTCGAGGGCAACGCCGGGTCCCAGCGGGTGCTCGAGCGCAGCGGGTACGAGCTGGATCCCGTGGGGGAGACGAGCGTCCAGAAGCGCGGGCGGACCGTGCGCACGCACTTCTACGCCTACTCGCGCTCGACCTGGCTGGGGTCGCAGAAGCCGGGCGTCCCGGCCGTGGCGCAGGTCGAGCTCGGCGGAACGCCCTGAGAGCCTGGGAAGACGTCCATCCCACGCCTCGCTCGCGCCCCGAGCTGCGTTGTCCCTCCACCGAAACGGCCTGCGTTGGGCCCACAGCGCGCCTTGCCGGGACACGATCGCGACGCGCCGAGACGCGTGAGCGATGCCTTCACGGGCTCTGAGGGGGCGGAGCGCCGGATCGCACGCCCCGAACCGCCCGGCCGTGCCGAAGCGCACGGGGAATTCGGCCTGGGGGCTGTTCCCGGCGGCCTGCCGCGGGCCTAGGGGAGCTGTGGGCGTTCCGTTCTCCCGTGGCCCGTCCCTTGCAAGACCCCGGCTTCGAGCCCGACGCCCGTGGCGTAGGATGGGGCTCCGAACCCCCGATCGCATGCAGCCCAAGCTCCTCCTGCCCCTCGCCCTGCTCCTCGTGCTCGCCCTCGGCGCTGGCCTCTGGTCCGTGCTCGGGAGCGAGCCGTCCGCCGAGCTGGCCGGGCTGGAGGTCGGCGACCGCGGCGCGGCGCTCGCGGAGACGACGGCGCTGCCCGAGCAGGATCGCGAAGAGCTCGCCGCGCCGGTCCGTATCGACTACAGCCTCGAGACCACGGTCGTCCACCCGCTCAAGCTGACCTTCGAGCTCGTCGGTGCGACCGGCAAGCTCGACGCGGACGACGTCCCGCCGCTCGGCTACGCGGCGTCGGCGCGTCTGCGCGGCTCGATCCACGGCGCGGACGGTCGGCCGGTGCGCGGCGCCTACGCCGAGTTCGTGGCCGGCCCGAACGTGGGGCGCGTGCTCGAGACCGACGACGATGGGCGCTTCGGCGCCAACGACCTGTACGCCGGCCTGTCGATCGTCGCGCTGCGCGCGTCCGGTACGGCCGGCGCCGAGCGCGAGGTGCTCCTGCGCGAGAAGCGCGACGCCGAGCTCAACGTGGGCTTCGGCCGACCGGCGAGCCTGAGCGGCGTCGTCCGCGACGAGCGCAACGCGGTGCTCCCGCTGGCCAAGGTCGTCGTCGACGGCCAGCAGACCATGACCGACGAGCTTGGCAAGTTCGACCTGCGCAACGTCGCCTCGGGCAAGGTTCCGGTCTACGTCAGCAAGCCTGGCTACGCGTCCCACAGAGAGATGCTATTCGTCACGGCGGGGACGCGCATGGAGCCGGGCAAGTTGCGCTACAACCTGCGCAAGGGCGCGACGGCCAAGATCGTCGTCCCCGAGCGGCTCGGCCTCGGGCGGCCCGGCAAGCTGTTCCTGAGCGGCGCGCTCGACGGCACGGGTTCGCGCGACTACCCGTGGCACCACGTCAGCCCGCGGGAGGTCTTCGCCGGCGAGTCGATCGAGATCGAGGACCTGCCGCAGGGCACCGTCCGCTTCCACCTGTTCATGCCCGGCGCGAAGTCGGAGCCGAACGCGCAGAACGTCGCGCTCTTCGCGGGGCAGACCAAGACCGTCACCTTCCACCTCGAGGCCGCGGCGGCGCTGGTCGGGCGCGTGACCCGCGATGGCAAGCCAGTCGAGGGGGCGCTCGTCCAGCTCGAGGCGCCAGACGTCACCGGCGCCGGCTCGAAGCTCCTGGGCGGCCGCCTCGGCCGCGCGCAGTTCGAGGCGGAGGTGCTCAGCCAGGTGCCGCCGGCCCTGCAGACCGCCGTGACGAAGTCGGGCGGCCACTTCCAGTTCTCCGCGGCGGAGGACCTCTCCGAGGTGCGCTACATCACCGCCAAGAGCCGCGACGGCAAGGCCTGGGCCGGCCGCGTTGTGCGCAGCGGCGAGCGCGACGTCGAGCTCCAGCTGAAGGAGGTCGTCGGCGGAGAAGGCGCCTTCGTGATCGAGACCTCCGAGCGCTTCCAGGCGATCAAGGTCGACTACGTCGTCGACGGCAAGCCGTACACGCGCGTCGTGCCCGCCGGTCAGCGGCTCGAGATCGAGGGGCTCGCCGAGGGCACCTGGCGCGTCAAGGCGCGCTGGAGCACCGAGCCCATCCTCGACGACGTCACGCTGACCCTGAAGGGCACCGAAGAGCTCTTCGTTCCGCTGCCGCAGGGCGCGATCGACGGACAATCCAAGCGATTGCGCGACGCGATGCAGTAGGGCGGGGCAAGGCGCCGGAGTCGCTCGGCTTACGCGTTTTTCCACAGGCTGTGCACGGGGCGTCCACGGGCCTCTCGGAGCCGGGAGTGGGGGTTGTACTGACCGGTCGGTACAGACGTCCTTGCAGGGCGCCGCGCGCGCTCGCTAGCCTTCGCTCGCCATGCCGCGATTGAAAGGATTCGACGTCGACGGAGCCCTCGAGAAGGCCGGTGAGACCTTCTGGACGAACGGGTTCGATGCCACCTCCATGACCGAGCTGCTCGAGTCCATGGGGATCCAGAAGGGCAGCTTCTACGCGACCTACGGGAGCAAGCGTGAGGCCTACCTGCGAGCGCTCGAGCAGTACACGACGGCGCGCTACGAACAGCTCGTCGAGCGCATCGACGGCCTCGGGCCGCTGCACGCCCTGCGCGCGCTGTTCGAGTGGTTCGCGAAGGACTGCACGGGCGACGCCGGGCACCGCGGCTGCATGATCATCAACTGCGCGCTGGAGCTCGCGCACGCCGACGAGGAGGCGCAGTCGATCGTTCAGTGCAACTTCAAGTCCTACGAGCGCCTGTTCCGCAACCTCATCGCGGAGGGGCAGGACCGGGGCGACATCG
>CAYGST010000300.1:0-6265 GCA_964352415.1 uncultured Planctomycetaceae bacterium
CTCCAGTTCCAGCCCGCTCTTCGCGGGGGTGGAGGGAGTCGATGCAGGGGCCGGCCTTTTTCTACACGAAACCCGCGGGCGCTCCGACGAGCCGCCCCGCATCCGAGCCCTCGACCCGGGCGAAACCTCTCGCGGACCCGCCGCCCCCCGCGGCGACGAGACACCCCGATGAGCGCGGTCGCCACGAAACGAAACCGATGACCGCCGAGTTCCTCCGCCTGCTCGCGGAGACTCCGCCGGCGCTGAAACAGCGCCGGTGGCTCTTCGTGGCTCCCGACCAGCTGAACGACGGCCTGGGACCGCTCGCGACTGAAGCGCCCGGCGACCTCGGCATCGTCCTCGTCGAGAGCAGCTGGAAGGCGGCGCAGCGGCCGTACCACAAGCAGAAGCTCGCGCTGGTCCTGGCGAACCAGCGGCACTTCGCGCTGGAGCAGGCGCGGCGGGGCGTTGGCGTGCGCTACGTGTTCACGGACGAGCCGTACGGCGCAGCGCTGCGGGCGGTCGCCGAAGAGGTGGGGATGCTGTTGGCGCTGCGTCCCGCCGAGCGCGAGCTGCGCGCCGAGCTCGCGCCGCTCGTTCGTGATGGCCTCGTCGAGCTGCTCGAGCATGACGGCTGGCTGACGAGCGAGGACGACTTCCGCGCCGCGGCCAAGGACGGTCCGCCGTGGCGCATGGACGCCTTCTACCGCCACGTGCGCCGCCGCACGGGCCTCTTGATGGACGAGCGCGGCAAGCCCCTCGGCGGCAAGTTCAGCCACGACGCGGACAACCGCAAGCCGTGGCGCGGCGAGCCCGAGGCCCCCGAGCCGCCGCGCTTCGAGCCGGACGCGGTCACGCGCGAGGTCGGCGAGCTGATCGAGACGCGCTACGCGCACCACCCCGGCACGCTGCGCCTCGACGAGCTCCCCGCGACGCTGGACGACGCCGAGCGCAGCTGGGCCTGGGCTCGCTCTACCTGTCTCGAGAGCTTCGGCCCCTACGAGGACGCGATGTCGACGCGCTCGGCGAGCCTCTTCCACACGCGCATCTCCTCGCTGCTCAACCTGCATCGCCTGCTGCCGCGCCGCGTGCTCGACGATGTCGTGCAAATGGAGCTGCCGCTCGCGAGCCAGGAGGGCTTCGTTCGCCAGCTCCTCGGCTGGCGCGAGTTCGTGCGCCACGTGCACGCGCACACGGACGGCTTCCGCGAGCTCCCGAACGTCGAGGTCCCCCAGGACTCGCGCCCCGGCGACGGCGGCTTCGGTCGCTGGCGCGGCGAGCCGTGGCCGTCCGAGGGGACGCCCGCGGACGGCGGCGCCGCGCCCTCGACTCTCGCTGCCGAAGTCCCGCTGCCCGCCGCCTACTGGGGCGAGCCCTCCGGCCTCGCTTGCCTCGATCACACGGTGGCCGAGGTGCTCGAGCACGGCTACACGCACCACATCCCGCGTCTGATGGTGCTCGCCAATATCGGAACCCTGCTCGGCGTCTCGCCGCGCGAGCTGACCGACTGGTTCTGGGTGGCGTTCACCGACGCCTACGACTGGGTCGTCGAGCCGAACGTGCTCGCGATGGGGACCTACGCCGCCGGCGACGTGATGACGACCAAGCCCTACGTCAGCGGCGGTGCCTACCTGAAGCGCATGGGCGACTTCTGCGGCGACTGCGCCTTCGATCCCAAGCGCGACTGCCCGCTGACGCGCATGTACTGGGCCTTCCTCGACCGCAACGCGGAGCGGCTCGCGGGCAACCACCGCGTGCGCGTGCCGCTGGCTTCGCTCGAGAAGCGCGACCCGCAGAAGCGCGAGGGCGATCGCGAGGTGCACCGGCGCGTCGTCGCGGCGCTGGAGCGCGGCGAGGTGCTGCGTCCGGACGCGCTGGCGGAGGCGTAGCAGCGAGCGCCATGGAGCCGATCTTGTTCGAGGTGCATCTCGCGGCGACATGGCTGCTCGTCGGCCTGATCTGGGTCGTGCAGCTCGCGATCTACCCGCAGTTCGCGAGCGTCGGCCGCCGCGAGTTCCGCGCGTACCACGAGCGCTACGCGAACGGCATCACGTGGGTCGTCGCTCCGGCGATGGCGATCGAGGGACTGACCGGGGCGTGGCTGCTGTTCGCGCCGGAGTGGGCCGAAGAGCGCACGCTGTTCGCCGTCGGCTTCGGGCTGATCCTCTTCAACGCGGCGCACACGGCGTTCATCGCCGTGCCGCTGCACGGTCGTCTTGGAGCGGGCTTCGACGAGGTCGTGCACAGGAGGCTCGTGCGCTCCAACGTGCTGCGAGCGCTGGCCTGGACGGCCCGCGGGCTGCTGCTGTTCCTGGCGATTCGCTGAAGGCCGCGCATCCGTCGCGCTGCACCTGGCGAAAACTCTGGCGGCCGAGGAGCCACGACGCGAACCACGAATTCCCCCTCACTCAGGACAGTGGGTTCGGCGTCCCCTCCTCGGCCAAAACCTGTTTACAGCGAATCGCATGACCACCGTTCACTACGTCCTCGGCGCCACGGGCGGCATCGGTTCCGCGCTCTGCCGCCGGCTCCGCGAGAGCGGCGCCGACCTCGCGATCTCCGGCCGTGACCCGCCGCGCCTCGCCGCGCTCGCCGAAGAGCTCGGCGCCACCGCCTTCCCGCTCGCGGACGGCTCGATGACCTCGATCAGCGACTCGGTCGCGGCAGCGGCGCAGCACTTCGGTCAGCTGGACGGCGCCGTGTGCTGCTCGGGGTCGCTGCTCCTCAAGCCCGCGCACCGCACCAGCGACGAGGAGTGGCGCGACACGATGGCCGCGAACGTCGACGCGGCCTTCGCCGTCGTGCGCGGCGCGACCCAGGCGATGCTCAAGACGGGCGGCTCGATCGTGCTGGTCTCCTCGGCGGCCGCGCGCCTCGGCCTCGCCAACCACGAGGCGATCGCCGCCGCCAAGGCCGGCGTCGTCGGCCTGACGCTCGCGGCCGCTGCCTCGAGCGCCCCGCGCAAGATCCGCGTCAACGCGGTCGCGCCGGGGCTCGTACGCACGCCGCTGACCGAAGGCCTGCTGGGCGCGCCGGCGTCGGAGAAGGCCTCCGTCGCGATGCACGCCCTCGGCCGCCTCGGCGAACCGGACGACGTCGCCAAGGCGATCGCCTTCCTGCTCGACGCGGAGCAGGGCTGGGTCACCGGCCAGGTGCTCGGCGTCGACGGCGGCCTCGGAACCCTGCGCGGCCGCTGATCGGGCACGGCGCTGATCGGGCAGGGCGCCGATCGCTCGCCGCGGCTCACCTGCCAGAGTGGCTCGCGGACTCGTCACTCTGGGACTCGTGGCGCGCGCGAAGGCGCGGGCGGCCAGAGCTCCAGGCCTTGGGCGAGCAGGAAGCGGCCGACGGTGCCGGTGGGGCGCGCGAAGGCGAGGTTCTCCGCGACGCGATCGGCGATCTTCTCCGTGACGATTCCGACGAGATGACCGTGCTCGTCGACCAGCGGGCCGCCGGAGTTGCCGGGGGAGATCGGCGCGTCGGTCTGGACCATCGGGCGACCGTTGAGGATCGGCAAGCCGGAGATGATCCCGCGGGAGATCGTCCAGCCAAGGCCGAGCGGGTGACCGATGGCGTAGACCTCGCTGCCCACCTGCGGCGCGAGAGCGTTCAGCTCGACCGGCCGCAGACCTTCGGGCAGCGCTTCGATCTCCAGCAGCGCGAGGTCCTCGCGCACGTCCTTCGCGCGGACGATGCCGACGAGCTGCGTGCCGTCGTGCCGCAGCAACGCGACCTGGGCCTCACCCCCGACGACGTGGGCGTTCGTGACGGCCAGCCCATCGGCTCGGACGAGGACCGCGGAGCCGATGCCCGCGGGAGTGCGGACGACGAAGGTGGCGTCGCGCACGTGTTCGTAGACGTCGCACAGCGCGCAGGCTTCGGCGGGGTGCTCGACCAGGTGGATGGCTCCCTCCGGGGCGGCCGTCGTCGAGGTGGCCACTTGGGCCTGCACCGGAGGCGGCGGTCCGCTGGAGTCCGTGGCGCGGGGGGCGGGAGTGCTGCAGGCCACGAGCGCCGTCAGGAGGAGTGCGAGAGGTGCAATCGACTTCATGATGCGGGGCGTACGCCGTTCGGCCGGCGAGGTGACGCCGTCCACGGGACTGCGGCGAATCCGTGAACTTCCTAAGCTCAACCGTCGACGCCGCGTCCTCCGCGGCGTCCTCGATCCCCCGAGGCACGATCCCCCGCCCATGAATCGCACTCACCTGCAGCGCGCCACGCTCGGCGCCGCCTGTTCTCTCGTGCTCGCCGCCTGCGCGGGCATCGCCTGGTCCTGCCGTTCGCCCGAGCCCGTCGCCGACGGCGTCTCGCTCGAGCGCGTGTTTCCGCGACTGCGGTTCGATCGGCCGGTGCAGGTGCTCGGCGCAGGCGACGGCAGCGGTCGGCTGTTCGTGGTCGAGCAGGCGGGCGTCGTGCGCGTGTTCGAGGCCGGGGACGACCCGAGCACGTCCGAGGTCTTCCTCGACATCAGCGAGCGCGTCAGCCGGCGCGGCAACGAGGAGGGGCTGATCGGCTTCGCCTTCCACCCCGAGTTCGCGACGAACGGCGAGGTCTTCGCGCACTACTCGCTCGCGGGGGACGACGCGACCGGCGTGCTGTCGCGCTTCCGCCTCGACGCGGAGGAGCCGGGCCGCCTCGATCCGGGGAGCGAGGAGGAGCTGCTGCGCCAGCCGCAGCCCTGGCGCAACCACAACGGCGGCGCGATCGCGTTCGGCCCCGACGGCTACCTGTACCTGTCCTTCGGCGACGGCGGCTCGGCCAACGACCCGCAGGGCAACGGGCAGAAGCTCGAGACGTGGCTCGGCGCGATCCTGCGCATCGACGTCGACGGCGCGGAGGGCGACCGCGCGTACGGCATCCCGGCCGACAACCCGTTCGTCGACGGCCCCGAGGGCGCGCGTCCCGAGATCTACGCCTTTGGCTTCCGCAACGTGTGGCGCTTCTCGTTCGACGCCGAGACCGGCGAGCTGTGGGCCGGCGACGTCGGGCAGAACAAGATCGAGGAGGTCGACCTCGTGGTGAAGGGCGGGAACTACGGCTGGCGCCGCTTCGAGGCGACGCGGATGTTCGACGAGGAGACGGAGCTGGCGCTCGAGCCCGCGATCGAACCGGTCTCGACCTACGGCCGCAGTGAGGGCATCTCGATCACAGGCGGTAACGTCTACCGCGGCCAGCGCTTCCCCTCGCTGCAGGGCGATTACTTCTACGGCGACTACGCCACCGGCAACCTCTGGCGCGTGCGGCGCGCCGAGGACGGGACGTACTCGACGGACTTCGTCTGCCGCAGCGGCCGCAGCGTCGCCTCGTTCGGGGAGGACGACGACGGCGAGCTGTACGTGTGCAGCTTCGACGGCGGGCTCTACCGCGTCGTGCCGTCGAACGCCCCCGAAGACACGTTCTCGGACTGGCCCGAGAAGCTCAGCGAGACCGGGCTGTTCGCCTGGAGCGACGACGACAAGCGCGCGCGGCCGGCGGCGCACCTCGTCGCCTACGAGGTCAACGCGCCCTTCTGGTCCGACGCCGCGGAGAAGGGGCGCTGGATCGTGCTGCCCGACGGCGCGAGGCTCGGCTACGCGGAGGACGGCGCCTGGGAGGTGCCGGTCGGCGGCACGCTCGTGAAGCACTTCCGCGGCTGGAACGGACGCAGCAAGCGTGACATCGAGACGCGCCTGACCAAGCGCACGGAGGACGGCTGGGAGGCCGCGACCTACGTGTGGCGCGGCAAGGACGCGGTGCTCGCGCCGGAGGGTCGACAATTCGAGCTGCGGGGTCGCCGCGGTGTGCAGAGCTGGCACGCGCCGTCGTCGTCGGAGTGCGCGACCTGCCACGTCGATGCGACCGGCTTCCCGCTCGGTCTGCGCACCGCGCAGCTCAACCGCACGCTCGCGGACGGCACCAACCAGATCCAGTCCTTCGTCGACGCAGGCGTCGTGGCGGTCCCGGCGAGCTACGCGCCCGAAGACGCGCCGCGCCACGTCGATCCGTACGACGCGGACGCGCCGCTCGAGGCGCGCGCGCGCGCCTGGCTGGACGTGAACTGCGCGATGTGCCACCAGCCGGCCGGTCCGGGCAACGCGTCCATCGACCTGCGCTACGACGTACCGCTGGCGGAGGCGGGGCTCATCGGCGCCGCGCCCGCCCAGGGGGAGCTCGGCCTGAGGGAACCGCTGCTGGTCGCGCCGGGCGACGCCGCGCGCTCGATGCTGCTGCACCGCGTGCAGACCCTCGGCGACGGCCGCATGCCGCCCGTGGGCAGCAACCTCGTCGACGAGGACGGCGCCGCGCT
>CAYGST010000301.1:0-6261 GCA_964352415.1 uncultured Planctomycetaceae bacterium
CCTCCTGCCCGACGGACCTCGACGACATCACGTCCGGGATCGTCGCGCGCTTCCTCGCGTCGGACCATGTCCGACTTCTCGCCGACGGCACGCCGCGCAAGGCGTCGAGCGCGAACACGATCCGCTGCTCGATCCGGGCCTTCTTCAGGTACGCCAGGGACGCAGGGTTCGCGAACGAGAACGCGGGCCGGCTCGTGCGGCTGGCGAGGTGCGCACCGGGTCCGCCGAGGGCGTTGACCGGGGCAGAAGAGGATCGTCTCCACGTCGTCCTCGCCGCCGCGTGCACGCCGACCGAGCTGCGCGACCGGGCGCTCGTCCTCCTCATGTTGGGCACCGGCCTGCGGCTCGCGGAGGCGCTGGCCATCCGGGTCGAGGACGTCGATCTCGACGAGGGCCTGCTCCGGCTCCGGGTCCAAAAGGGTGGAGGCGGCGCGGAGGTGTACTTAGGCGCGGCCGTGGACAGGGAGCTGGAACGTCAGGTGGGCGGTCGGGCGCGGGGGTGGCTGTTCGCCGGGGACGGTGATGGACCTCTTCGGGACCGGCACGCCCGCCGGCGGATCAAGATGGTGTTCGCCGAGGCGAAGCTGCCCTTCGAAGCGTCGCCGCACACGCTGCGGCACTCGTTCGCGACCTCGCTGTACCGCCGCACCGGCGACCTCCTCCTCGTCCGCGAGGCCCTGCGGCACCGGACCGTGGCAGCGGCGCTCGTCTACGCCCGGTGCGGGCCGGGCCGGCTGCGGGAGGCGTTGGCGAAGTAGCTCTGCTAGCTTGGACGGAGCGGGCCGGACACGACCGTTGCGCAGCTGGGGGGCGCCCACGGCCGAGGCCTACCTCTCGCAGGCGTCGCGCTACGCGAGCAGGGCAAGGCGCTCACACTCGTCTACGCGCGCTGATGAGGCGAAGGGTGAGGTCGGATCGAGTGGGGAATCCGGGGCGACTGGGGTAAGTCTCTTCTGATCCGTAATTTATGGGGCCTTGGGGGTAGGCTGCGGGCTGTGGTAGATAAGGGGAAGTTGCTGACCCTTGCCTGGCTGCCGCCAGCGAGCACGTCCCGAACCTCCAGCCCACCTACAAGAACGATGTCCAAGCGTCGCACCTCGACTTCCATCACTCCCTCCGAGGCCGCCATTCAGCTCCACAAGGAGGGGTGGCTCCCATTCGAGCCTTCCGCAGAGTGCCGTGCTCGGCTCTCTCGGCCGGACTTCCCCAAGTGGCTCGACGAGGAGGACCGTATCGGTCTCCACGCCGTCCTCGCCTACTTCGAGGTGTTCAGGCGCTTCCCGAAGCTTCGGGCAACCGGAGTGCCAGACATCGTCTCGGCACTCGTGGCGCACCAGGCGGTCCTCGGAAACCAGGAGCTTGTCCAGGCCGAGCACTCCGCGTTCCGGGGGCGCCTCAAGCGCTGGTACGACGAGAGGTTCGTCCCCTCCCTCCAGCGGTTCACTCCCGAGATGAATGGCAGCCGACCTTCAACGCCTTCGGCTCTGGAGCCTGCGTGGACGTTTCATCGGCTCTGGTCGCAGCGGTTCCCCACGGACTTCGAGTTCAACAGACGCTCGCTGACCTACGCGATGTGGATGGTCGAGGAAGACGGGGTGCTTGAGGGTCAGCCCGCGCCGGCATTGGGCGGCATCTCCGCCTCCGATGAGGCAGTGGCTCAGTTCATCGACATGGTCATGGGGCTCGAACCTGGTCGGCACCTCTTCTACTTCTCGGAGTCGGGAGGGGTCAGACTCGGGGCGAGGGAGGTGAAGCGGGCTCAGGACAAGTTCGTGGGAAAGGTGGTGTCGGTTGAAGAGCAAGACCACGGGCAAGACGTTGAGCACGTCGTGAAGGACGCTCGGGACCGTCGTGAACTGGCGCCCCCCAAGGTCGCGGAGGACATCGAGGTCACCGAACTGGTCCATCAGCAACTCATGCGCCTCCGCTCAGAGGCTGACGAGGACTCGCTGGAGGCCGCGGTCCTGGAGAACTACGTGCGCATCAAGGACCCGGACGACGAGTTCTCCGCGCGACGGCTGAGCGAGGAGCGCGACGTGTCCCGGGAGACGGTGCGCCGAGCGGTCGCGGCCGTCAGCGACGAGCTGGTCCGTCGGCTGGGGGCGTGAGGCCGGAAATCCAAGAATCCCTGTGTCACCCCCCCGAGTCGGTCTGCCGGGGAGGGTATGACCACCCAAGAGACCTTCTCGGCCCTCGGGAGCGCGTTCCGTCGCGCCGAGGTGCCGTACATCCTGTTCGACGACGACGTCGTTGAGCTCCTTCGTCTAGACCACGACGACGCCCGTGATGCCATCGAGGCAGGGCGTCTCGGCCCCTGGTTCCTTGTGCAGGGCCGTCCGGCGGTACTGCGCGAGACCCTCCGCAAGCACCTCGGACTCGTCATCTCCCAACGCGGCGAGGTCCACAAGGAGCTGCTACCGGATCATCCCGGAGGGCTTCGCCGAGTCGGAGGCACTTCGAGCGCCCCAGACCTTCGAGAACTCGAACAACGCCACGATCTCGATGGGGGGCTGCGCGATGAGTAGCCGCTCCGACTGGGAGGGCCGCGAGTCGGCCGAGGCGTTCCTGCGTCACCTCTTCTACGAGGACGGCCTGGTCTACGAGCTCCGGGCCTTCGGTGTCGAGGGCGTGTACGGGAAGGGCATCGTCTCGGGCTATTTCGACAACCCTGAGGACCTGCTGCGGGAGGCGGCGGCCTTCGATGGCCGCGCGGAGACCATCAGCGTCACGCTGAACCCGGTGAACCCCGCGCTCCTCGCGCGAGCGAAGAACCGAGTCATCCGGAACCCCAAGTGCACGACCTCGGACCGGGACATCGAGCAGGTGAACTGGCTGCTGATCGACGCCGACCCTGTTCGACCATCGGGAATCGCCTCCACCGACAAGGAGATGTCGGCCTCGTTCGAGCAGCTCCGCGAGGTGGGGCAGTGGCTGGAGCAGATGGGCTTCGGAACGCCCCTGAAGGCCAGCAGCGGTAACGGCGGTCACGCTTGCTACCGCCTGAGTGATCCCACAGTGCGCCTCGATGACGTTCTGAAGGCCATCGCCTTCCGCTTCGACAGCGAGGACTCCGTGATCGACCAGGGCGTGGGCAACCCCGCGCGGCTGGTGCGGCTCTACGGCACGCTGAATCGAAAGGGCGACCCGACCAGCGACCGACCGCACCGCCGTTCGCGGCTCTACAACCTCGACGCCGACCCCACTCCGACCTCGGCCGGGGCCCTGGAAGCGGTCGCCTCAATGGGCCCGCCCGACGCGCCGAAGCCGTCGTCCACGAGCGGGCGAGGCGAGCCCATTGACGTGCCGGGGTTCATCGAGCGACACGGGCTCGAAGTCGCGCGCGAGGCCCCGTGGCAGAGCGGGCAGAAGTGGGTCCTGAAGTCCTGCCCCTTCAACTCGGAGCACGACCCCGCCGCCATCGTCCAGTTCCCCAGCGGGGGCGTGGCGTTCCGCTGTCACCACAACGGGTGTGCCGGGAACGGCTGGCGCGAGCTACGGGCGCAGCTTGAGCCTCAGCCGCCTGGTGTTGGACAGAAGAACGGAACCCCTCGTGGCGCCGACGGGCAGCTCAGTCCCGTTGAAGAGCTACCCGTCGAGCGCGTTCCGTTTCCGATCCACCTGCTCCCCGCGAGCGTGCAGGCGATGGCTCGCTCCATGGCCTCATCTCGCGCTGTAGACCTTGGAGCTGTATGCGGTGTCGCGCTCTCTGCGCTCGCGTCTGCCATCGGGCTTTCGCGCAGATACCACGACGACTATGCGGACTGGCGGGAGATCAGTGTTGTCTGGATCGCCGTCGTGGCGAAATCCGGGTCGCGGAAGTCCGCGATCACCGAAGACCTCTTTGCTCCGCACGTTCATCGGCAAAGGCGCCTTGTCGAGAGGTTCGAAGCGGAGCGAGACCAATACCTCGCAGAGTACGACGCGTGGAAGGAGCGACGAAAGGGGGCCGACCCGGCAGATGCGGAGCCTCCCCCTACCGAGCCGCAGCTTGTTCATGTGTATACGACGGACAGCACGATGGAGGCTGTCGTGCGCGCCATGAAGTCGTCACCGAGGGGCATCAGCATCGTC
Organism: uncultured Planctomycetaceae bacterium; assembly: GCA_964352415.1. Taxonomy (GTDB): domain Bacteria; phylum Planctomycetota; class UBA1135; order UBA1135; genus JABACD01. Next base: position 4,072 of record CAYGST010000301.1, read on the forward strand.
GTTGACGAGCTGGCCGGCTTCTTCGGCAGCATGGGGAAGTACTCCGGCAAGGCAGATGCGGACCGCGCCTTTTACCTCTCGATGTTTCGGGGCGTCCCCTACAAGAAAGACCGTGCCAGCGGCGACACGGTGTTCATCGAGTGCATGGCGGGTGGGATCGTCGGTAGCGTTCAGCCCTCGATCCTGAGGGCTTGCTTCAACGAGCAGGCGATCTCAAGTGGGCTCGCCGCACGCTTTGGACTGGTCATGCTCTCCCCCCAGGTGAAGCAGTACGGCAGAGGTCCGAGCCAACAAATCGCGAGCAGGTACGCCGGCCTCATCGAGAAGCTGTTCTCCCTGCGCATGGACCAAGTGAGCGGGGAGCAAGGCCAGATTGTCGAGCGACCCCTGGACGTGCGTATCACGTCCGAGGCGCGGGAGATCGTGCGCGAGTTCGTGCCCGACTGGTCGTCGGAGGGAATGCTGGAGTCCCCGGACGTCGAAGCGGCGATGTCAAAGCTGGAGGCGTACGCGCTGCGGTTCGCTTTGATCCGGCGCTGTTGCCGTGAGGCCGGGGGCGAGTGCGTCGAGACCGACCCGATCACGGCTGACGACATCAAGGCAGGCATCGAGATCGCCCGGTGGTTCAGGATCGAGGCGACCGCGATCTACCAGCAGCTTCGTCAGAGTGGCGCGGTTGATGAGCGAGGCGAGCTACTCGCGCGCGTCGCCGTAATCCGAGACATGTTCGGTGGCTCGGTGACGGAGTCCCAATGGCACAGGCGGAATCGGCGGCGGAGTCGGGAGGCAGCGAGCCGGGAGCTGAACGAGCTGGTCGCCGAGAAGCTTGCCGAGTGGCGAGACGAACCTGCCGGTCGCGGCGGAGGCCGTCCCACACGCAGGTGCGTGATCGTTGAGGGGGGCGAACCCACGACACCCCAGCCCGACCCGCACTCGCCAGAGGGGGTTTCTGGTATCTGGTATCCGGTAGCAGGGGGAGGAAAGCCTGGACCGGTGGAGGGGGGGAACGCCCCTCCTGGCCCTGAGAAGGGCGATGGGACCGAGATCGAGGCCAACGGGTGCTACCAGAAACCCCCGTCAGGCCAGAGGGCCCAGGAGAAGGAGGAAGGAGATAGGGGCTTAGGAAGACTCAATTCGATCCACGAGGGCGCCTTGCCGGTCGATGGGGCCTCTGAACGCGAGTACCCCCCTGGTACCAGATACCAGATACCAGAAACCCCCTCTGGCGAGTGCGTGAGGGGCGACTCTCCGACTCCCCAGACCCCTGCGGTACCAGAAACCCCGGCCTCGGAGCTGAAGGCGACCGAACTGGACCCGTTCGTCCAGCTCGTGATCGACACCTTCGACGGCGAGCTCGAAGACGACGAAGACGCGCAAGGTCGGGAGGTTCGACGTGGCTGATCTCCTCGTCGCCGACGCTCGTCTGACCTGGGCCTCGCCGCGCCACCAAGACGATGGACTCCTCGGGTGGGTTCGGGTCGTCCTCGACGGTGGGCTCGCGCTCGACGGCCTCAGCCTGCGCCGGACGCTGAACGGCCGCATGGTGCTGGCCTTCCCCTCGCGGCGGGACGGGGCCGGTCGGAGCCACGCCTACATCCGGCCGGTGGACAACGACGTGCGCGTGAGCTTTGAGCGCCAGGTGTTCGAGGCTCTGGGCGTCGAGGAGGACTGGCGGTGACGGCACGTGCCCGCGACACGGCGGGCGGCGGCGAAGGCCGCGCACACGGGGCGGTGTCGTCGGCGGCCCGCACACAGGCCGACACGCGGCCCCGTGGGCGCGGTCGTGCGGACAAGTTGGTGAGCATCGGCGAGCATCTGCGCGAGGTCGGCGTGCTCCTCCTCGATCTCGCAGAAGAAGTCCTAGCGGTACTTGCTGTGACGCCAGAACAGAGCGTCCATGCGCGCGTGGAAGCACGAGTCGAAGAGTCCCCATTGATCGGCATCAAGGAGATCGCCGAGCGCGTCGGAGTCTCCGAGAAGACGGTCCGCCGCATGCGCGAACGCGGAGACCTCCCGCCCGCCATCGACCTCGGCAGCGTCATTCGCTGGCGGCCCGAAGTGATCGAGCAGTGGCTCGCGGAGCGCGAGGAGGAAGCGCAGTGAAGCGCGGACGAACCCTCGGCGCCGGTCGTCTCTGGAAGCGCGGGGCGAACTGGGTCCTCGACTACCGGGACGAGCACAGCGTTCGCC
>CAYGST010000302.1:0-6241 GCA_964352415.1 uncultured Planctomycetaceae bacterium
GCTGTAATTATTTGTGTGCCGACTCCCCTCAATCAGCACCGTGAACCCGATATTTCTTACATTCTCTCAACGGGACACTCCATCTCTAAATATCTGCAGCCAAACACCTTAGTCGTCCTTGAGTCAACGACTTATCCTGGGACGACTGAAGATGAATTGCGTCACGTTTTGGAGCAAGGTTCAGGATTAAAAGCAGGTCAGGACTTTTATTTGGCCTACTCTCCAGAGCGAGAAGACCCTGGCAATCCTAAAAGCCAGGTTGCACTTGTTCCCAAGGTGGTTGGTGGTTACACCTCTGCTTGTCTTGAACGGGCTAAATCTCTTTATGGAAAAGTCGTAAAAACACTAGTTCCTGTGTCATCTTGCCGGGCTGCTGAGGCCACTAAGCTGACCGAAAATATCTTTCGATCTGTCAATATTGCCTTAGTCAATGAGCTCAAAATGGTTTATGCCGCTATGGGAATTGATATCTGGGAAGTCATTGCAGCTGCCAAAACTAAACCCTTCGGGTTTATGCCCTTCTACCCAGGGCCTGGCTTAGGCGGCCATTGCATTCCGATCGACCCATTTTATCTAACCTGGCAAGCCCGAAAATTTGGCCATAGCACTCGCTTTATTGAGTTGTCAGGTCAGATAAATCGACAAATGCCAGGATATGTGGTTGAGCAAGTGGTGTGCGCTTTGAATGAAGAAGGAAAGTCTGTTAATGGAACTAGAATTTTGCTTTTAGGCCTGGCTTATAAGCCTAATGTTGAAGACGATCGCGAATCGCCCGCCTATCCCCTGATGGATTTGTTAGAGCAACGAGGGGCAACGGTAGAGTTTCACGATCCTTATATTCCTGTCATCCCCAAAACTCGTGAGCACCGTAGGTATATGGGCCGTAAATCTGTACCGTTTGAACCAGGGTATGATCTCTACTTGATTGTGACTGCGCACCATGAATTTATAGAGTATGACTTTTTAACCCTGGCTGCACCGGTTGTTGATACTAGGGGGTTCTTAACTGATTTGCCAGGGCGTTACTACCGAGCATAAGCTGTGCAGCTCGTGGTAAGAATGCCTTCAGAGGCTGTTTAAAAAGGGGATATAGCGCTTCTCACCCTGGCGAGGTACGAATCTGGATCTGAGATTCTTGTATGGAAAGGGTTCTGGAGTTCCTGCCATACCTCACTAGCCTTAGAAAGGCTGTAGGACAGTATTAGATACGACTGTAGGCAGTCAGTACACCAGTTGTATTCCTTATGTTACCGTTGCTCGTTCTGGGTAATTCCTATATTCGAATTAACGGTACAAGGCTTTTCAAACAGCCGCTCAGGGGAGCTGTTACGGTCACTGGCTTTGAGTATGGCAGAATGAGCCTAAAACTTATATATGGTGACTAACTGACTGACAAGAACGACATTCAGTTAGCCATAGTATTGACTAGTAGAAGCAATAATGCTTGCAATTATTCAGGCACGTATGTCCTCCCAGCGGTTCCCAGGCAAAGTTTTGCAACCTCTAGCTAACCGGCCCCTTTTGGGTTGGACGGTAGAGCGTTTGCAGCAGGCTACACAGCTCTCGGCCATTGTGTTAGCAACATCAGACATAGCAACCGATGACCCAGTGGCTGACTACGGACAGAGCTTAGGAATTGAAGTGCACCGAGGCCCTTTAGAGGATGTGGCCGCCCGTTTTTGTAGGGTGGTCACAGCCCGTCAAGCGGATGCCTTTGTCAGAGTTTGTGGAGACAGCCCTTTAATTGATCCGACCCTCGTGGATCAGGCGATTAGCATCTACGCTGACCAAAGCTGTGATTTAGTCACTAATGTATTTCCCCGTAGTTTCCCTAAAGGACAATCTGTAGAAGTCATTCGCAGTAGCCGTTTCTTGGCGGTATGGAGTCAAGTGCCGTTCTCAGAACGAGAGCACATTACCCAGGTGTACTATCGAGCTCCAGAACAGTTCAGAATCATCAACTTTTCCAGCAGTCTAAACACCGCATCGGTTCAACTTTCTGTCGATACGGTTGAAGATTTCCAGATAATGAAAAGGCTAGTAGAGCAATCAGAGGGGAATCCGGGAGGATGGCAAGAGTTAGTCGCGTTAAAGCATCAATTAGATGAAGCCGCATCTTAAGGCAGCAGTCATCGGCCTGGGGGTCGGGGAACGCCATATTGCCGGTTATGAAACGGACTCCCGTTGCCGAGTGGTGACTCTCTGTGATATCGATGCTGAAAAGCTCAAAACAGTAGCAAGCCGCCATCCAGGCCGATATTTAACGGTTGATCCTCGGGAGGTTCTGCAAGATCCTGAGATTGATATCGTGTCTATTGCCTCCTATGACGATGCTCACCATGAACAAGTTGTCATGGCCCTTAACCATGGAAAACATGTTTTTGTGGAAAAGCCACTTTGTCTGTTTCCAGAGGAATTTCAGTCAATTACAAAGACCTTAGCTGCGCACCCCAATTTACAACTCTCCTCGAATTTAATTCTGCGACGCACCCCTCGGTTTATCCACCTAAGAGAACGAATTCAGGTAGGCAATCTTGGTGAAATTTATTACCTCGAAGGGGATTATGATTATGGCCGACTGCACAAAATATTGGCAGGATGGCGAGGAGAAATTCCATTTTATTCTGTGGTCCATGGGGGAGCCATTCACCTGATTGATCTACTGCTTTGGTTGACCGGCAAACAGGTAGATCAAGTGTTTGCGTGGGGCAACAAAATAGCTACTGACGGCACCTTGTTTCGTCACTTTGACTGTGTTGCAGCGCTTCTAAAATTCAAGGATGGTACCCTTGCCAAGGTGACAGCTAATTTTGCCAGTGTGACACCCCATCATCACAAGCTTTGCGTTTATGGGACATCAGGATCTTTTGTACAGAGCCACCCTGATGCTGTTTACCTTATGTCTCGGGACCCTGATCAGCCCGCAGAGCCCGTGACGGATACCTATCCCGGTACAGCTAAGGGAGATATGCTACCGGCTTTTGTGCGTGCTGTCCTAGAGGGTACCGAGCCGGAAGTAACCACCCCAGAGGTTTTGGCGGCCATGGCGATTTCTTTGGCTATTGAAGCCTCTCTTGCCTCCAATCAGCCCAAGTGCGTCAATTATGACTGGTTATCAATATCCTAGGCAGACATTTTATGAGTGACACAATTCCCTTTGGCAGACCTCTGATCGGTGAAGAAGAACGTAATGCCGTTATGGAGGTGTTATCAGGACCGATCCTTGTCCATGGCCCCCGCGCTACAGAATTTGAGCAATCATTTGCGGCTTTCACCGCAGCCCCCCATGCGGTGAGTGTGTCTTCCTGCACGGCGGGAATGCATTTAATCTACTTTGCGCTGGGGTTAGGGGCAGGCGATGAAGTGATTGTGCCTGCACAGACCCATGTGGCTACGGCCCATGCGGTGGAACTGACTGGGGCACAAGCAATATTTGTCGATGCTGAGGAGACGACTGGCAATATTGATATTGCTGCGATTGAAGCTGCGATCACTCCCCAGACGCGGGCGATCGCAGTGGTCCATTATCTAGGGGTGCCGGTGGATATGCCCCAGGTGGTCGAGATTGCCCGTCGCCACAATCTATTTTTATTAGAAGACTGCGCTTTAGCCCCTGGAGCCAAAGTGGATGGAGTACATGTTGGGTTGTGGGGAGATACCGGAGTGTTCTCGTTTTATCCGGTGAAGCACATGACCACGGCTGAGGGGGGCATGGTGATTTTGCGGGATAGCGAATTAGCTCAACGGCTACGATTGCTGAAGGCATTTGGCGTTGATCGCACCCATGGTGAGCGGAAAGTTCCCGGTGTTTATGACACGGTTGCTTTGGGATTTAACTACCGCATGAGTGAACTGCACGCTGCGATCGGGGTTGAGCAAGTCAAGAAATTACCTGGGTTTTTAGCGCAACGAGCCCAGAATTTTGCCGTTTTGGCAGAAGCGTTAGCAGATCTGCCTGGGTTGCGAGTGCTACCCCAGCCGATGGATGGGCATTTAGACAGCTGCCACTACTGCTTGGGGGCTTTACTGGATCTTAGGTTGGTGGAGAAGCGTCCTCAAATCATGGCACAGCTTAAAGAACGGGGAGTTGGGACGAGTGTTTACTATCCCCAGCCTGTCCCCCGTATGACCTATTATCAAGAAAAGTATGGCTACACTGAAAGTCGCTATCCTAATGCCGCCAGGATTAGTGATGGCCTGATTGCACTACCGGTCGGACCTCACCTCAGTGGCGAGCAGATGTTGACCATTGCCCATGCGTTTCGTGACATTTTGGTTGGATTATAAAGAATGAGCTTAGTTCAGATTGCAGGCCGCCGAATCATGCTGATTGGGGGAGCTGGCTTTATTGGTCACAACTTGGCCCTAGAGCTGAAGCGGCAAGGAGCTGAAGTCTCCATTGTGGATGGCTTGCAGGTCAACAATTTACTCTCTTTATATACCGCCACCAATAATTTGGTTGAGAGAGATCTTTACCTCAGTATTCTTAACGAGCGTCTAGAGTTGTTGCGTGCGGCAGATATTCCTGTCCATGTTGAGGATGCTCGCGATTACTTTCGACTCAACCTTCTATTTAGCCAACTTAAACCTCAAGTTGTTGTTCTGTTAGCAGCAGTTTCTCATGCCAGCCGTTCCAACAAGGATCCTTACCATACCTTTGATCACAGTTTCCGCACCCTAGAAAATGCTCTGGATAGTGCCCGTAACGGCGTAGAGCATTTCATTTATTTCTCGTCCAGTATGGTCTACGGGAACTTTGAAGGGGATGCGGTCAACGAAGACACCCTATGTAACCCTTTAGGCATCTACGGAGCCCTGAAATTTGGAGGGGAGAAACTTGTCATTGCCTACAATCAAGTCTTTGGTTTGCCTTACACGATTGTGCGACCCTCTGCCCTGTATGGGGAGCGTTGTATTAGTCGACGGGTTGGTCAAATTTTCATCGAAAATGCAATGCGGGGCCAAGACTTAGTGATTAAAGGAGATGGTAATGACTGTCTCGACTTCACCTACATTGGTGATTTAGTCAATGGCATCTGCTGTTCTATTGCCAACCCTAATGCTAAGAATCAAAGCTTCAACCTCACCTTTGGTCAAGGTCGCTCTTTGAATGACATGGCTAGCATTATCAAAGATGAATTTCCAGGCATCAAAGTTCACTATCAAGAGCGGGATGCGCTGATGCCGGAACGGGGAACTCTGAATGTAGAAAAAGCGCGCCAACTGATCGGTTACAAGCCTCAGTTTCCCCTTGAAGTAGGGTATCGCCACTATATCCAGTGGTATCGGGAATTGTTTGAACGGGTGAAGACGACTCCCCATGCAGCAGCATTGCCTCAGGTAAATGAATAACTGCCGCAGACAAGTCCCGTGCCGTTGACTGCTGTATTGGCCGATCCATGGTTGGGTGATTTGCTCGGGTATCCGGCCTATCACCTGAGTACTGTCGTCGATTTACCCTCCCCAGAACTGTTGCCGCCTGGGCCAGCCTTTGTCGATGGCAAAGTTGAGGTGCGACAGATCCAGATCCTGCGTCACTTAGAAAACCTTGGCTTTCGCATCATTGATACGAACCTGCAGCTGATGGGTCAACCCCATATAAGCGGCAGTGATGCTAGTAGATGCCGTTTAGCCATCCCTGAGGATGCGGCTGAGGTGGTGGCTATCGCCGCCCAATCCTTCGAGGTTAGTCGTTTCCATCTAGATCCAAAAATTTCTAACCCGGTTGCTAATCAGATTAAAGCGGCTTGGGCCAAAAACTTTTTTGCCGGTCGGCGGGGCGATGAAATGGTCGTTGCAGAACATCAGGGTCAGATTGCTGGCTTTATGCAACTTTTAGGAGGTCAAAAAAAATCATGGGTGATTGATTTGTTAGCAGTTGCCCCGGGTTTTCGAGGGCAGGGGCTTGCAAGGGCGATGATTGCCTATGGGGCTCAGCACTATTTAACTCCCTCTATGGCCATGAAGGTTGGTACCCAAGTGGCCAACATTTCTGCCCTGAAATTGTATACGAGTCTAGGATTTCGAGTTGACCAAGCAACTTATGTGTTGCATCTCCATATTTGAAAGCCCGTCAGAAAAACCAATCAAAGAAAAAAAAAGAAAGGTCAGAAAATTTTGATCGCTAAAATATACAGAGGAGTCTCTACGTGAAAATTGGTCACCATCACCTTGGGCAAGATGTTTTTGTGATTGCTGAGATTGGCAATAATCATGAGGGTGATCTGCCGCTGGCCAAGGA
>CAYGST010000303.1:0-6240 GCA_964352415.1 uncultured Planctomycetaceae bacterium
TCCCCAGGGCAAGCACGTCATCGGCATCTGCGAGAACATCTCCTGCGACCTGCACGGCGCGCAGGACGTCGTCGCGCACGTCTGCGCGAAGACGGGAGCCCCGGCGGGCGGCACGTCCGAGGACGGCAGCTACACCGTCGAGCTCCTGCAGTGCCAGGGCGCCTGCGCGAACGCGCCCATGTTCGACCTCGACGGCGTCTACCACGAGGACCTGACGCCGGAGAAGATCGACGCCATCCTCGGAGGCCTGCAATGATCCCCGCCGGCGACACGTACCTGCTGTCGCGCTCCGAGCAGCGCGACTCCCACACGATCGACGTCTACAAGCGTCTCGGCGGCTACAAGGCCATCGAGAAGGTCTTGAAGGAGGGCATCGCGCCCGCGGACGTCATCGACGTTCTCAAGAAGTCCGGCCTGCGCGGCCGCGGTGGCGCAGGCTTCCCCACCGGGCTGAAGTGGTCCTTCATGCCCGACAAGGACAAGGACCCGCGCACGCGCTACCTCGCGGTGAACGCCGACGAGTCCGAGCCGGGCACCTGCAAGGACCGCGTGATCATGCGCGAGGATCCGCACGGGCTCGTCGAGGGCTGCCTGATCGCGGCCTGGGCGATGAAGCTCGACGCCGTGTACATCTACGTGCGCGGCGAGTACCGCAAGCCGTACGACCGGGTGCAGCAGGCGATCGACGAGGCGCGCGAGGCGGGCCTGGTCGGGAAGAAGATCCTCGGGACGGTCTTCTCCTGGGAGATCCGCATCCAGATGGGCGCGGGCGCCTACATCTGCGGCGAGGAGACGGGGCTCATGGAGAGCCTCGAGGGCAAGCGCGGCCATCCGCGCCCGAAGCCTCCGTTCCCCGCCGGCTTCGGCCTCTGGGGCCAGCCGACGACCGTCAACAACGTCGAGACCATCTTCAACGTGCCGTTCATCATCGAGCGTGGGGCCGACTGGTTCCGCTCGACGGGCACCGAGGCCAGCCCGGGCAACTTCCTGTGCGGCATCAGCGGCCACGTCGAGCGCCCCGGCGTCTACGAGGTCCCGCTCGGCATCAGCGCGAAGACGATCCTCGAGGAGTACGCCGGCGGCGTCTGGAAGGGGCGCAAGCTGAAGGCCTGGATCCCTGGCGGCTCGTCGACGGGACTCCTGCCCGCCGACCTGATCGAGACCCCGATGGACCACGACTCGGTCAAGGGCGTCGGCTCGATGTTCGGGACCGGCGCGATGATCATGCTCGACGAGACGGCCTGCGTCGTGCGCGCGTCCGAGGTGCTCGCGCACTTCTACGACCACGAGAGCTGCGGTCAGTGCAGCCAGTGCCGGGAAGGCACGCAGTGGTTGCACGAGATCTTCCGTCGCATCGAGAACGGCAAGGGCGTCCAGGAGGACGTCGACAACCTCGTGCGCCTTTCGAAGCAGATGGCCCCCGGCAAGACGATCTGCGCGCTGGCGGACGCCGCCGCGATCCCGACGCTCGCCGTCGTGAAGCACTTCCGCGAAGAGATCGAAGCCCACATCCGTGAAGGCGGCTGCCCCCTGAAGGCCGGCCGCGCGCAAGAGGTGCACGCGTGACCAAGATCACCGTCAACGGCCGCGAGGTCGAAGCCGATCCGACCAAGCCCTTGATCGCCGCGTGCGAAGGCAACGGCGTCGAGGTCCCCCACTACTGCTACCACGCGGGGCTCACCCCGGTGGGCTCCTGCCGCATCTGTCAGGTCGAGGTGCAGGAGGGCGACAGGCCCCCGCGCGTGGTCGTCGCGTGCCGCACGCCGGTCAGCGAAGGGATGGTCGTCAACACGGAGAGCGAAAGCGCGCGCGCCACGCGCCGTGAGTGCCTCGAGTTCCTGCTGAAGGACCACCCGCTCGACTGCCCCATCTGCGACAAGGCGGGCGAGTGCACGCTGCAGGACTACACCTACTCCGAGGGGCAGGCCGCTGGCCAGTCCAAGGAGCCGCGCCAGAACTTCGAGAAGCGCAAGGACCTCGGTGAGACGATCGTGCTCGACCAGGAGCGCTGCATCCTGTGCTCGCGCTGCGTGCGCTTCTTCGAAGAGGTCACCGGCAAGGCGCAGTTGACCGTCTCCGGTCTCGGCTCGCGCTCGCGCATCGAGACGTTCGGCGACCGGCCGCTCGAGGGCAACTACCAGGGCAACATCACCGACATCTGCCCGGTCGGCGCGCTGACGCTCAAGTCGTTCCGCTTCCAGGCGCGCGTCTGGAACCTGACGAAGAAGGCCTCGACCTGCGGCGAGTGCAGCCGCGGCTGCTCGGTCTCCGTCGAGGTGCTGCGCCGCGGCGAGGTGAAGCGCATCCGCCCGCGCTACAACGAACAGGTCAACCGCTGGTGGATGTGCGACACGGGTCGCTTCGCCACGGACGCCGCCAACCCCGCTGAGCGCGTCTCCGCGCTGCAGCGCGGCTTCTCCGGCCTCGAGGCCTGCGAGCTGGAGGACGCCGTCGGCGTCGTGCGCGCCGCGCAGCGCTCCTACGAGCGCCACGCGATCGTCGCCTCGCCGTGGATCACGAACGAGGAGGGCGCGCAGCTCGCCGAGCTCGCGAAGCAGCTCGGCGCCACGCCGACCTTCGTCTCCCCCCCGCCGAACGACCTGAAGGACGACCTCCTGCACACCGGCGACCCCTGCCCCAACCGGCGCGGGCTCGAGGCCCTCGGCTTCGAGGCCAAGACGCCCGAGGAGCTCGCGCAGCTCTTCGCGGAGTCCGAGACCGCGCTGCTGTTCGGCGAGCGCGTCGCGCAGCTCCTCGGCCAGGAGGCGCTCGACGCGCTGCCGAAGAGCCTGCGCGCCTTCCTCTTCGACGACGCCCCCGCCGCGGCGCCCGCGCTGCGGATCGTGGTCGGCATGGCGAACTGGGTCGAGCGCAAGGGCACCTGGACGAACGTCGACGGCCACCTCGGCAAGATCCAGGCGGCGCGCACCGCGCCCAGCGGGATCCGCCAGCCGCTCGCGCTGCTCGCGGACCTGCTGCAGACCGAGGCCGCCACGGAGACCGCCGGCGAGGGAGCGAGCGCCCGATGACCGTCCTCCTCGCCAGCCTGATCAAGGTCGTCGTGATCTTCGGCGCGCTGATGAGCGCCGCCGGCCTCGCCACGCTCGCCGAGCGCAAGGTCAGCGCCTGGATCCAGCACCGCATGGGCCCGAACCGCGTCGGACCGTTCGGCGCGCTGCAGCCGCTCGCCGACGGCGTGAAGTTCATCTTCAAGGAGGAGTTCGTCCCGGAGTCCGCCACGCGCTGGCTGTTCATCCTGGCGCCCGCGATCTCCGCCATGGCTGCGCTCATGTCGGTCGCCGTGATCCCGTTCGGCGGGCTCATCGGCGAGATCGACGGCACGCCGATCTACCTCTCGATCGCGGACCTCGACATCGGGGCGCTGTGGGTCGTCGCCATCGGGGGCCTCGGCATCTACGGCGTGATCCTCGGCGGCTGGGCCAGCAACTCGAAGTACTCGTTGTTCGGCGGCCTGCGGGCGTCTGCGCAGATGATCAGCTACGAGCTGTCGCTGCTGCTCTCCATCCTCGCGATCGCCGCGATGAGCGACACGCTCAACCTGCGCGACATCGTCGAGCAGCAGAACACCAACACGCTCCTGGGCTTCCTGCCGGCGTGGAACCTCTTCTACCAGCCGCTCGCCTTCGTCCTGTTCGTCATCTGCACCTTCGCGGAGACCAACCGGCACCCGTTCGACTTCGCCGAGTGCGAGTCGGAGCTCGTGGGTGGCTTCCACACCGAGTACAGCTCGATGAAGTTCGCGCTGTTCTTCATCGGTGAGTACTGCGCGATGATCGTCATGGCCTCCCTGACGGTCACGCTCTTCCTCGGCGGCTACTCGGTGCCGTTCTGGGAGGACGCGCCCTGGTACATCGGGCTCGGCGCCTTCGTCCTGAAGGCCGGGTTCTTCATGTTCCTCTTCCTGTGGGTGCGCTGGAGCCTTCCACGCTTCCGCTACGACCAGCTGATGGACCTGGGCTGGAAGGTGTTCCTGCCGCTCGCCCTGGCGAACGTCCTCCTCACCGGCCTGTTCATCCTCCTCTAGCAGCCCATGGTCATCGTCAAGCGAAAGGAGCTCACCTTCGCGGAGAAGCTCTACCTGCCGGAGGTGCTGCGCGGCCTGCGCATCACCCTCGCCAAGATGTTCAGGAAGCCGAGCACGCGGCAGTACCCCGAGGAGCCCCTGATCAAGACGGAGGTGACCCGCGGGCAGCCGCGCCTCGCCGTCAACGAGGACGACACGATCCGCTGCGTCTCCTGCGGCATGTGCGAGATCGCCTGCCCCGCCTACGCGATCACCATCGACGGCGGCGAGACCGACCGCTTCATCGAGCGCGAGCCCAAGCGCTTCGACATCGACTTCCTGCGCTGCATCCTCTGTGGGTTCTGCGAGGAGGCCTGCCCCAAGGACGCGATCTACATGAGCGACGAGCTCGAGCTCGCCGACACGACGCGTTCGGGGCTGATCTACAACATCGACCGGCTCAAGCGACCGGTCTCCGCGCTCAAGAAGCGCATCGACTACGTCAAGAAGATCAACGACCGGTGGCGAACCTCCTCTTCTACATGATGGCTCTGGGGGCCGTCATCGGCTCCCTCGGCGTCGTCAGCGCAAAGAACCCGATCGCGAGCGTGCTCTCGCTGCTCGGGACCTTCTTCTGTCTGGCGACGATCTACCTGCTCTCCGGCTTCGAGTTCCTCGCGGCCGCGCAGATCCTCGTGTACGGGGGCGCCGTGATGGTGCTGTTCCTGTTCGTGGTGATGCTGCTGAACCTCGGGAGCGAGGAGGACGAGGGCAGTCCGCTGGAGTTCGTGCGACGACGCGGGGCGCCGATCGCCGTCGCGACGAGCGCCAGCCTGGTGGTCCTGACCTTCGTCGGGATCCTCGGCGCGCCCGAGGTCAGCGCTGCCGAGTTCGCCGCGGCTGCCCCGGCCAGCTACGAGGACATCGCCACCTTGCTGTTCGGCTCCTTCCTGCTGCCGTTCGAGGTGGTCTCGATCCTGCTGCTCGCCGCCGCCATCGCCGTCATCGTGCTGGCCAAGCGTGAGCGCGGGCCCGCCGTGGCGCCTTCCGGGGAGAGCGCGAAGTGACCGTCCCCACCGAACACCTGCTCATCCTCGCGGGCCTCCTCTTCGCGATCGGCGTCGGCGGCTTCTGCCTGCGGCGCAACCTGATCGTGGTGCTGATGAGCATCGAGCTGATGCTCAACGCCGCGAACCTGACCTTCATCGCCGGGAGCCGACAGCACTCGGCCCTCGGTGATCCCGCCCTCGACGGCGCGCTGTTCGCGATCTTCGTGATCGTGGTCGCGGCGGTCGAAGCGGCGGTGGGCCTGGCCCTCGTGATCGCCCTCTACCGTCGCAAGCAGACGGTATCCCTGGACAGCCTCGACGAACTGGGGGACTGATTCCTTGCCGCACACAGACTGGCTGTGGTGGCTCCTCGCGCTGCCGCTCCTCGGGAGCGCGGCCTGTGGGGTCCTGCACTTCCTCACGCTGAAGGCGCGCCGCAGCGACGGTGGCGCGAATGGGCCGAGCGCCCTCGCGTGGCCGATCGCCGCGGGTGCCATGGGCGCCGCCTTCGTCATCAGCCTGCTGGCCCTCAACGGGCTGCGCGCGCTGGACGCCTCCGCGCGGGTGCTCGAGTCGAGCGCCTGGTCGTGGATCGACACCGGCAACATGGCGATCGACGTCTCGCTGGTCGTCGATCCGCTGTCGAGCGTCCTCTTGCTCGTGGTCACCGGCGTGGGCTTCCTGATCCACGTCTACGCCGGCGGGTACATGAAGGGGGATCCGGGCTTCGCGAAGTTCTTCGCCTACCTGAACCTCTTCGTCGCGGCGATGCTGATGCTGGTGCTCTCGAGCAACCTGCTCGGCCTGTTCATCGGCTGGGAGGGCGTCGGCCTCGCCTCCTACCTGCTCATCGGCTTCTGGTACGAGAAGGGCTGGCCGGCCGAGGCGGGCCAGAAGGCCTTCGTCGTCAACCGCATCGGCGACGCCTGCTTCCTGATCGGCAGCTTCCTGCTGGTCCAGCTGTTCGGCACGCTCGACCTCTCGGACGTCGGCGCCGCGGTGCCCGCGCTGCTCGCGGGCGGCGAGCACTCCTTCCAGCTCGCGCTCGCCGCGCTGCTCCTGTTCGGCGGGTGCTGCGGCAAGTCGGCGCAGCTGCCCCTGTTCGTCTGGCTGCCGGACGCCATGGCCGGCCCGACGCCGGTCTCCGCGCTGATCCACGCCGCGACG
>CAYGST010000304.1:0-6232 GCA_964352415.1 uncultured Planctomycetaceae bacterium
GCTCGTCCGCCCGCGCGTCTCCCACTTCGACCTACCAGCACCCCCCATGAAGCACACGACTCGCCTCCTCGCCGCCGCCACCGCGCTGCCGCTCCTCTCGCTGACGGCCTCGGCTCAGCAGTGGCAGTTCCAGCACCTCGGCACCGTCGACCTCACCTCCCAGACGACGATCGGCAGCGCCGACTTCATCGGCAACAACCCCTCGGCCGTGGCCTGGGACGGTACCGACCTGTACGTCGCCGGCTTCAACAACAGCGGCGCTCCCGGTGACGTGGCCATCGTCAAGATCACCACGCCGCTCACGACGCCGACCTCGAGCGCCGTCTTCGGCTCCTTCGTCGCGACGCCGAGCCTGCGCGGCTACTCCGGCCTCGACTTCGGCCAGGGCGCGCTGTTCTCCGCCTACGACTCCGGCGCGGCCGTCGCGGATGGAATCGCCTGCTGGGAGACGACCGGTGCGCAGCGCTGGGGCGCAGTCGCCCGCGGTGGCAGCGGCGTCGGCGTCGATCCGGGTCCCGGCGCCAACCTGGATCCGGCCGGCAGCGGCGCGGGCTGGACGAGCTTCGGCTCGGGCCGCCGCTCGCTCAACGGCTTCGCCGCGGGCGCGGTCCTGTTCGACTCCTCGAACGGGATGATCATCAACGGCGCGGGCACGGGCACGTTCTGGCGCGACATGGACTACGACCCGGACACGGGGGACATCTGGCTGCGCGAGGGCAACAATCTCATCTCCGCCGAGCGCACCGGCAACAACTCCGTGAACACGGCGGTCCTCGTCGTCGACGAGATCGAGGCCGACTTCGTCAACGGCCAGAACCTCGCGTACATCCCCGGCGCGCTGCAGGACGTCGTCATCTACAACTACCGCGAGAACTCGACGATCGTGCAGACGTTCACCGAGGCGATTCGCCTCGTGAACACGAACGGCACGCCGGTGCCGACCGACTTCGGGAGCTTCACGACCGCGACGGCGTTCGGCTACTACGACTTCAGCTACGACGTCGCGTCGGGGACGCTGGCGGTCAGCGACTTCACGAACCGCACCGTCGAGCTGTTCAGCCTGCTGGAGGTCGCGCCCGGCAACGCTTACTGCTTCGGCGACGGCTCCGGCGCCTTCTGCCCCTGCGCGGCCTTCGGCGCGCCTGGTGGGGGCTGTCTGACGACGAGCGGGACCGGTGCGGCGCTGGTCGGCAGCGGCAACGCCTCGGTCAGCTCGGACACCCTGATCCTCTCCGTCACGGGCGGACCGGCCAACAAGCCGGGCATCTTCTTCCAGGGCAACAACCAGATCGCGAACCCCGCGGGCGACGGAATCCTCTGCGCCAGCGGCGCGACGATTCGCTACGCGGTGAACCCGACCGACGCGAACGGCGCGGTCTCCCAGGGGGGCTTCGGCATCAACTCCGGCGTCGGCCTCACCCGCAACTACCAGTACTGGTTCCGCGACACGGGCAACACGTGCGGCGGCGGGTTCAACTTCACCAACGGGTGGACCCAGACCTGGAACTGAGAGCCTGTGAAGGAATCCATCACGCTGCTCGGCACGCCTCGCTCGCGCCCCGAGCTGCGCTGCTCCTCCTCCGAAACGGCTGGCGTTGCTTCTTCAGGGCGCCTTGTCGGGACACGGTCGCGACGCTCCGAGGAGTGCGAGCGATTCCTTCAAAGGCTCTGAGCCCGGCTCAGGCCTCCTCGGACTCGCGCGGGGGCCCGGGACGACGTCCCGGGCCCCCGTTCGCGCGCTCTGGCGGCGCTCGCGCGCGGCAAGAGAATCGAGATCGTTGAAACGCCGCGACAGGTGGCGGCAACCCCGAGGATGAGGGCTCGCCCACGCAGCCCGCACGCCCGGCCGCGGCCGGCGACTCCCCGCCACTCCGGTCCTCACCCCATCCAACCGATGCGACACCCGTCTCCGCTCCTCGTGCGCTGCGTCCTGGTCGGCGCCGTTCTGACCCTCGCCACCCGCGCGTCCCACGCGGACGTCCGCATCCTCGGCTCCGGCGGGCCAAGCTTCCCCGTATTGCAGGACGCCGTCGACGCGGCGGCCGATGGAGACACGTTGCTCCTCGGCGGACAGGTCCACGAGGGGTGCGTGATCGACGGGAAGGGGCTGACCCTCGTCGCGCTGCCCGGCGTGAGCACGGAGGTGCTCGGCTGCGTCGACGTGCGCAACCTCGCGGCGGCCTCGACGGTACGGCTGGACGGGCTCGTCCTGCGCGGCCTGAGCTACGACGACGTCGTCCAGTTCACGAACGAGCCCGCCGTGCGGCTCGAAGGAAACCTCGGCGCGGTGCAGCTCTACGGCTGCGAGCTCAGCGGCGGGAGTGGCCCGGTGAACGAATACAACGAGTTCGGCTACTCCGACGGCGCGAACGCGCTGGTCGCCATCGACAGCGTGCAAGTGACCTTGGCCGGCTGCGAGCTGCTGGGCGGCAACGGCGCCGGCGTCGTCGGCACGTTCGACACCGAAGGCGGCGCCGGCGGCGACGCGCTGCGCGCGGAGGGCTCGGCGCTCGCGCTCTACGACAGCTCCTTCACGGGCGGCCGCGGTGGCCAAGCGGGCACGTACGGCGGCGATGGCGGGGACGGAGCGTCGCTCCAGGGCCTCGGCCTGTTCGCCTCGGGCTGCCACTTCGAGGGCGGCAACGGGGGCCCCGCCGACGACTTCCTCTTCCCGACCGGCGGCGACGGCGGCAACGGACTGTGGGTGGCCCTTGGCGCGAACGCGCGGCTCCTCGACAACGACTACCTCGCCGGTGCGGGCGGGGTGACGCCGTTCGGAAGCGACGGCGCGGACGGCGCTCCGAATTTCTGGGAGGGAGGCGTGCTCAGCGAAACGCCGGGGGTTCGCCGCAGCCTGCGGGTCGCCGAATCCCTCGTGTTCGACGGAGAGGACTTCCAGCTGACCGTCGAGGGCGAGCCGGGCGACCGTGTCTTCCTCGCCAAGGGGCTCGTGCCGCGCTTCGACTTCTCGACCACGCCCCCCGGCGTTCGCCTCGTCAACTGGCCCAGCTACCTGGACTGGTGGCAGAGCGTGCTGATCGGGCCCAGCGGGGTGGCGAACCTCCCGCTGGCGTCCCTCGAGCAGCTCCCCGGCGGCTGGCGCTCCTTCACGGCCCAGGCGGTCGTGCTCAAGGCGAGCGGCGGCCGGGCGATCGGCGGCGCGGTGTTCCTCACGTCGCTCGACGACGAGGGCGAACTCGACTGCAACGCGAACGGGATCGCCGACCTGGTCGAGATCGCGCAGGGACTGGAGGCGGACTGCGACGGTGACTTCGTGCCCGACTCCTGCCCGGCCACGATCGACTGCGACGGCAACGGCATCCAGGACACGATCGACATCGAGTGCAACGGAGCGCCGGACGTGAACGGCAACTCGGTGCCCGATGCCTGCGAATTCGGGCAGACGCTGCACGTGGACGCGGCGGCTGCGCCCGGCGGCGACGGCAGCGTGGCCGCGCCCTTCACGAATCTCTCTCAAGCGCTCACGCTGGCGCTCGACGGCTGGAGCGTGCGGCTCGCGCCCGGCCTCTACACGGGTCCGCAGAACCGCGACCTCGCGATCGACGGCCGTAGCCTGGACATCGCCTGCCTCGGCGGTTCGTCGGTCTGCACGCTCGACCTGCAGAGCTCCGGACCGGCGTTCGCAGACTTCCAGCCCGCGCCCGGCTCGGTCCTGCGCATCGCCGGGATCACGTTCTTGAACGGCTTCAAGCCGTTCGACGGCGGCGGCGCCCTGCGCCTGGCCGCCGAGGAGACCGTGCTCGAGGACTGCGTCTTCGTCGGCTGCGTCTCCGGGAGCTGGGGGGGCGCGGTGAACACCTTCGAGGGCTTGACCCTGCGCGACTGCGTCTTCGAGGACAACATCGCCAGCGGTGGGGCCGGCGGCGCGATCTTCGCCCGCAGCATCGAGGCCAGCCGCACGCGCTTCGCACGCAACAGCGCCCGCGCCGGTGGCGCCGTCTCCTGTGGCGGCATCGGTTTGAGCTCGACCTTCGCGCACTGCGAATTCGTCGAGAACACCGCCTCTGGTCTCGCGCTCCTGATCACGGCCGGCGGTGCGCTGTTCTGCGTCGACGGGGACCTGCAGGTCGACGATTGCCTCTTCGCCGGCAACTCCGCTCAGGAGGGAGGCGGCGCGATCTGGTTCGGTCGGAATCCCTCGGGCTTCCCCTCGGCGCAGCCCTCGACGCTCGCGCTGACGAGCTCGACGCTGGTCGGGAACGACGGCGGCGCGGGCGGCGCCTCGAGCGGCGGCGGTGCGTGCTACCTGGCCTCCACCGCGACCCTGATCGCGCGCAACTCGGTCCTGTGGGGCAACACGGCCGTCGCCGGGCCGTCACTCGTTGTGGAGGGCATTGGAAGCTGGACGCCGCTCGCGGACTTCGCGTACTGCGACCTCGACGGGGGCGCCGCAGGCGTTCAGCTGGTCGGCAACGGAGCGCTGCAGCTCGGCCCCGGCGTGATCGACCTCGACCCGCTGTTCGTGGCGCCGCTGGCCGGCGACTACCGCCTCGGCGCCGGCTCGCCCTGCGTCGATGCTGGCAGCGACGCGCAGCTGGCGAGCGACGTGCTGGACGTCGACGGTGACGGAGACGTCCTCGAGGTCGTCCCGCTCGACCTGGCCCTGCAGGCGCGCGAGGTGGACGATCCGTCGGCCGCGGACTCCGGCGTGGGGACCGCTCCGCTCACGGACCTCGGCGCCTTCGAGCGCCAGGGCCCTTGACGGCCTGAGCGACTCGCCGCCGCGACCGAAGGGCCCGCCGTGCGCTCGCCGCGCGGCGGGCTCACGTCGTTGCGCTCCGGGGCCCGAGGGCTGCTAGGCTCTGGCGGCGCGTTGAAGCGAACTCGGTCCGGTACGCGCGCGCGCCGCTCCGCCATGAAACGCCTCTTCCTCATCGCGCTCGCCGCCGTCGTCCTGTTCCTCGTCGGGAAAATGGTCGTGCGGGCGCTCGCCGACGATGAGACGAAGATCCGCTGGATCGTCGAGGAGATGCGCGACGGGTACAACGACGGCGGCGTCGGGGGCGTCGTCGGGCCGCTGCACCTCGATTGGCGCCATCGCGGATCCGGCGTCGACCGCGACTTGGTGCGCGGGGGCCTCGTGCGCGAGTTCTTCCAGGAGCGCAACCCGAAGACGAAGCAGCTCACGCGGCGCGTCGACGTCGACCTCGATGCGCTCGAGATCGAGGTCGCCGGCGACGAGGCGACGCTTGGCCTGGAGGCGGTCTTCTCGCGGTGGCGCGGGCAGCAATGGGCCGAGGTCTGGCGCGCCCGCATCGAGGGCGACCTCGTGCGCGTCGATGGCCGCTGGCGCCTGCTGCGGTCGCGCCACGAGGACCTGGCGGGCTCCGTTCGCGCCCGCTGAGATCGCGCCTCAGGCTCGGGGCGAAGCGCGCCACGAATCGAGCCGGGAGGGCTCCCCCCGCGGGGGGCGGAACTAAACTGGGGACTCAGTTATCCGGAATTGATTCAGCGCGCGAACACCGCGCGAGGAGGCCGTCATGGCACGCACTCGAGCCCTCTCCTTGCTCCTCTCCCTCGGCGGCGTGGCCGCCGTCGGCGCCCACGCCGCGGCACAGGCGGTCGTCCTGGAGGACACGATCCTCCGCAGCGGCGGCCCGCTCCCGCACAGCAACTTTGGCGGCGACGTTGCCCTGAACGGCACTCGGCTCTTCGTCGCGCTGCCCGGCGCGGAGCGTGTGCAGGTCTTCCAGGACACCGGCTCCGGCTACGCGCTCGAGACCGAACTCGTCGCGCCCGACGGCGTGGCCGGGGACGGATTCGGCTCCTCGCTCGCGTCGCAAGGCCTGACCTGCGTCGTCGGGGCGCCGAGCCACGACGCGGGGGGCGTCGTCGATGCCGGCGCGGCTTACGTCTTCCGGCTGGGGGCAAGCGGGACGTGGGGCTTCGAGGCCAAGCTGACGGCGAGCGGGGCGCAGGTCGGCGACCAGTTCAGCAGGAGCATCGACACCACCGGGGAGCGCATCGTGGTTGGCGCGCCGTTCACCGACGGGCCCGGCGCCGCCGACCAGGGTCGCGTCCACGTGTTCGACCGCACCGGCGCCCCGTGGACGGAGATCGGGGCGTTCACGGGCCCGGACAGCGTCGGCGGCGATCAGTTCGGGCTTCAGGTCGCGGTCGAAGGACAGCTGCTCGTGGTCTGCGCAGGGTACGCGACCGTGGGCTACCCGTTCTCGGGAGCGGCCTATGCCTACCGTGACCTGGGCATGGG
>CAYGST010000305.1:0-6172 GCA_964352415.1 uncultured Planctomycetaceae bacterium
TCCTGATCGACGGCGGCTCGTACAGCTCGTTCGGCCTGGTCACGACGTACTACTCCGGCCAGCTCTTGACCGGGCCCGTCGACATCCCGAACTACCGCTTCGACTCGACGCGCGTGTTCACGAACAAGCCGCCGTGCGGGCCCAAGCGCGGGCACGGCTCCGTGCAGCCGCGCTTCGCCTTCGAGATCCAGCTCGACGAGGTCGCCGAGAAGCTCGGACTCGACCCGATCGAGTTGCGCCGCCGCAACTGGCACGGCGAGAACACGAAGACGGTCAACGGCCAGCGCATCACCTCGAGCGGTTTCATGCAGTGCCTCGACCTCGTCGAGGAGCGCAGCGGCTGGAAAGCGCGCCACGGAAAGCTGGAGCCCGGCCGCGGCCTCGGCGTCGCCGGCTCGATGTACATCTCGGGCACCAACTACCCGATCTATCCGAACGAGATGCCGCAGGCCGGCATCCAGATGCAGGTCGATCGCTCGGGGCGCGTGACGATCTTCACGGGCGGCAACGACATCGGCCAGGGCTCTAACTCGGTCGTCGCCTACATCGCCTCCGAGGAGCTCGGCGTCGACGTCTCCGACGTGCGCGTCGTCGCGGCCGACACGGACCTGTGCCCCGTCGACCTCGGCGCCTACTCGAGCCGCGTGACCTTCATGGTCGGCAACGCGACCATCGACGCCTGCCGCAAGCTGCGCAAGAAGATCTGCGAGGCCGTCGCGGAGCACTGGGAGGTCGACGTGCCCGCCGTGCGTCTGGGTGGCGGACTCGCGCTGTGCCTCTCGGACGCCGAGAAGACGATGCCGATCAAGGAGGCCTTCCAGATCGCGGAGGTCAAGTTCGACACGCTCGGCTCGACCGGCGCCTACAACACGCCGACCCTCGGCGGCGACTACCGCGGCGGCTCGATCGGCGCGTCGCCCGCCTACTCCTTCACCGCGCACATCGCGGAGGTCGTCGTCGACACCGAGACCGGACGCATCACCTGCGAGAAGGTCTGGTGCGCGCACGACTGCGGGCGCGCGCTGAACCCGACGCTCGTCGCCGGCCAGATCGAAGGCTCGGTCTACATGGGCGCCGCCGAGGTCACGATGGAGGAGCACACGGTCAACCGCTTCGGGCTGCACGCCGGGCCGTCGCTGCTCGACTACCGCATTCCGACTGCGCTCGACACCGCGGACATCGAGGCGCTGATCGTCGAGAGCCTCGATCCCGAAGGCCCGTACGGCGCGAAGGAGGCGGGCGAGGGTCCGCTGCACTCGGTGATCCCCGCGATCGCGAACGCCGTCCACGACGCCGTCGGCATCCGCCTGCGGCACCTGCCATTCACCCCCGCCAAGGTCCTCGCCGCGCTCGACGCGAAGGCCGCCGCCGACTCCGCCCAAGCCGCCCAGCCGGCGGGGAGCGCTTCCTGATGCTGCGCCTACCGACCTTCGAGCTCCACGAGCCGACCACCCTCGACGCGGCGACCGCGCTCTTCGCCGAGCACGGCGCCAAGGCCATGCTGCTGGCCGGCGGCACGGACCTCCTGCCGAACCTCAAGCACGAGATCTACGACGTCGAGCACGTGATCGCGCTCGCGGGCGTGGACGAGCTGCGCGGCATCGAGAAGGACGGCGACGCGCTGCGCATCGGCGCGATGACGCCGCTCGTGGACGTCGCGAGCTCCGAGCTCGTGCGCGAGCACGCGCCGGCACTCGCCCAGGCGACGTCGCTCGTCGCCGGGCCGCAGCACCGCCAGATGGGCACGCTCGGCGGCAACGTGATGCTCGACACGCGCTGCCAGTGGATCAACCAGAGCTTCTTCTGGCGCTCCGCGCTCGGCTTCTGCCTCAAGAAGGACGGCACGGTCTGTCACGTTGTCGAGGGCGGCAAGCGCTGCGTCGCGGCCGCCAGCAACGACAGCGCGCCCGCGCTGATGAGCCTCGGAGCGCAGCTGGAAATCGCGTCCGCGGATGGCGGACGAACGCTCGCCATCGACGATTTGTGGGTCGCCGACGGCATCCACAACAAGCAGACGCAGCCGGGCGAGGTGCTCGCCGCCGTGCACGTCCCGCGACAGGCCGCGCAGCACCGCGGCGCCTACGGCAAGCTGCGCGAGCGCGGGTCGATCGACTTCCCGCTGCTCGGCGTCGCCGTGCGGCTCGACTGCGACGCCGACGGTGTCGTCGAGGACGCGGATGTCGTCCTCGTCGCGCTCCAGGCCCGCCCGGTGCACGTCAAGCAGGTGGCCGACATCCTGCGCGGCAAGCTGCTCGGCACCTCGGAGTTCAAGGCGGCCGTCGAGGAGGCCGCGCAGCGCGCGCACAAGCAGTGCAAGCCGCTCGATAACATCCCTGGCGACAAGGACTACCGCCGCCGCATGGTGCCCGTCTACGTGCGTCGCACGCTGCACGCCGCCGCGAACGGCGACGGACCCGTTCACCACATCTGAACCGTGGCGAACGACGCCCAGGACTCCGAGCCCTCATGAACTTCAGAAGGGTCGTCATCGGCTTCGCGCTTTCCGCCGTCGCGCTGGCCGTCGGCGATCAGCTCGTGCTCCACACGGCCGTCGACGACGGCGCTCTGCTCGGCCACGAGCTCGCGCCCTTCGCTCCGCCGCTCTACAGCCCGTACCAGCGCCAGCTGCTCGAGGACTACGAGGTGCGGCTGCGGGACGACCGGCCGGCGTTCGACCGCGTCACTCAGTTCGACGCCGAGCTGGGCTGGTGCCCGCGCCCCGGGATGAAGACGCAGCTCTCGAACTTCGACTGGGCGGGTAGCCGGGTTGCGCGCGAGCCCTTGCCGCGCGTGAGGGCCGCGGACCAGCGACTCGTTGGTCTGATCGGCGGCTCGTTCACCCACGGCAGCGAGGTTCGCAGCGACGAGAGCTGGGCCGCCGCGCTCGAGCTTCACGACAAGGGGACGCTCTTCGGCAACTTCGGCGTCGCCGGCTACGGGCTGGGCCAGACGCTCCTTCGCTATCGCCGCGACGTGACGCCGCTCGAGCCCGATGAGGTCTGGCTCGGCTACCTCCCCCACGCCGCGCTGCGGTCGACGTCCAGCTTCCCCACCCTGTACCTGCGCTGGCGGGCTCGCACGATCAACTTCAAGCCGAGCTTCTCACTCGACGAGAACGACGCACTGGTTCTGCATCCGTCCCCGGCCGAGACGCCCGAGGACATCCTGCGCCTCCTGCGCGACCCGAGTGCGTTCCTCGACGCGATCGAGGACGGGGACCGCTGGATCCGGCGGGTGCCAGCGGCCTACCAGCCGCTCGGCGAGCACTGGCTCCACCACACGGCCCTCGGGCGCGTCGCGCTGACTATGCAAGAGCGAGGAGGACGCGACCACCGCGCGCTCATGGCCGACACGGGGAGCGACATCTTCAGCCTGAACCGCGAGCTCGTGCTCACTCTCGCGCGCGAAGTCGCGGCGAACGGCGCGCGCTTTCGGCTCGTCGTCCTCCCCTCCGGTTCGGACCTTCGGGGACTTCGCCCCGGTGATCGGCCCTACTGGCAAGCCCTCGTGGAGCAGCTGTCGAAGAGCGGCGTCGAGGTCCTCGACCTGACACCCACGCTGCTAGGCGCGGGCATTCGCGACGGGCAGAGCGACGAGTACTGGAGGCCGCAGGGACACTACTCGCCGCGAACGAATCAGATCGTGGCGGACGAGATCGCCCGCAACTGGCTCGCGGACTGAGCGGTAGCTCCGTCGTCGACGGCGCGCGCTCAGCGCTTCGGCTTGTCGACGTGCTGGTCCACGAGGATCGAGTTGCCGTCGGGATCGACGATCACGAAGCTCGCCGGTCCAGTCGATGCCGCGTCGGCTTCCGTCGCGAAGGTGACGCCCTTCTCCTTCAGCTCGGCCTGCAGCTCGCGCACGTCCTGGAACTCCTTCAGGGTGTTCTTCTCGTGGTCCCAGCCCGGGTTGAAGGTCAAGATGTTCTCCTCGAACATGCCCTGGAACAGGCCGATGGTCGTCGTTCCGTTCTGCAGGACGAGCCAGTTCTGCTCGAGTACTCCGCCGACCTTCGCGAAGCCGAGGTTCTCGTAGAACACCTTCGAGGCCTTGATGTCCTTCACGGCGAGGCTGACGGAGAAGTTGCCGAGCTGCATGGCGGGAGCCTCCTTGGGCTTCGAGTCCTGAGTCGTGGAACTCTGGGTCGGGGTGGTCGGGGACACGGCTGAGGTCAGGCCGGCGCCGAGGGCGAAGGCGAGCGTGCAGGCCGATGCGAGGGTCGAGAGGGTGTTCATTTTCGTTCTCCTTCGAGGAGGGCCGGTGGCGAACCGCGCCGCCGTGCCCCTCGATCGGCTGCTACCATGCGCGCCGAGCGAATCGCTCGCTTGTCCAATCTTGCGGAGCCTGGAAAAAGTCGGCGAGGGCGCGCCCCTCGACTACGTGGAGCGCGTGAATCGCGCGATCGACCACGTGCTCGAGAACCTGGCCTCGCCGCTCAAGCTCGAGGACGTCGCGCGCGCGGCCTGCTTCTCGCCGTTCCACTTCCACCGCATCTTCCGGAGCTTGATGGGCGAGACGCTGAGCCAGTTCGTGAAGCGCCAGCGACTCGAGCGCGCGCTCTACCAGATGTCACACGCGCCGTCACGCTCGCTGACGGACATCGCGCTCGACTGCGGCTTCGCGTCGTCGTCGCACTTCTCGCGCAGCTTCAAGGAGCGCTTCGGCCTCCCACCGAGCGCCTTCGACGTGCAGACCTTCCGCGACGAGCGCCGCCAGGAGTTCGAGGCGACCATGGCGAGCTTCGAGGGCGGACCGAGCCTGCCCAGATTGCCCGACGGTGAGAACCCCGATGGCTTCGAGGTCGAGCTGCGCGACCTCCCGCCGCGCACGGTCGCCTACATCCGGACGCTCGATCCCTACCGACAGGACGCCGTGACCGGGGCTTACGAGCGGCTGATGGCCTGGGCCGAAGCGCGCGGCGTCGCCGGCAACCCGTGGCTCGGCTACATGTGGGAGGACCCGGAGCTCGTCGCGCTGAAGGACTGTCGCTACGACGCGGCCGTAGTCGTGGAGGACATGCAGGCGGAGGGCGAGATCGGCCGCTTCGACTTCCCCGCCATGCGCGTCGCCGAGGTGCGGATCGACGGCGACATCGCGCTCGAGCAGCGGGCGATCGACTGGGTCTTTGGAACGTGGTTACCGCACAGCGGCTTCGAGCCGGACGAGCTGCCGTGCTTCGAGGCCTGGGCGGGTCGACCGTTCGCGCACGGACTCGAACGATTCGAGCTGGCGATGCACCTGCCGGTGCGAACGCCCGCAACTTGATCCGGCTCCCTGGCGACGCCCGACGCACCAGCTCCGGAACGAAGCGAGGAGCGCCCGGCGACCGGAACGCTCCTCGCTCGAGACGCGGCAGTCGAACGCCGCCGCGTCGTGGATCAGCTCTCGTCGACCTCGCCCTTCAGCGAATGGTTACCGAACGAGTCGATCGACACGACCTCCTCGAGGCTCAGGAGACCCATGCGCGCGCGCGCCGGCTGCGCCGCCTTACCGACAACCACGATCATCAGCGGCGGGTGATCCTCGTCGACGCCGATGATCTCGGCGACCTTGACCGGGTCGTAGCCGATCATCGGGCACGAGTCGTAGCCCATGTCCTTGGCCGTGAGCATGATGTTCTGCGCGGCGAGGCTGATCGAACGCACGCCTTCGTCGCGCGTGATCTCGGGCTTGCCCTCGTAGAAGCCTGGGATCATGCCCTCGAACATCTTCTTCACCTCGTCCGGCGCGTTGCGCAGCTTGCGATCGAGGCCCGTGTAGCCCTTCATGTCGCCGCAGAGGACGATAGTCGCCGACGCGTCCTTGAGCTGAGCCTGGTTCCAGCCCGCGGCGCAGATCTTCGTCTGCACGTCCTTGTCCGTGCAGACGACGAAGTGCCAGTTCTGCATGTTGAAGGAAGTCGGCGCGAGGATCGCGTTCGACATCAGGTGACGCAGTTCGTCCTCGGTGAGCTGATGCTCAGGGTCGAACTGCTTGACGGACCGGCGGGCGCGGATGGCTTCGTTGACGTTCATGGCGCGGGAGTCTAGCGGGAGATTCGGGCAGGTTCAGCGGTTTCCACGGACGAGATCGAGAAGTCGTCCAACGATGTGCGCGCCGTCGGCCCGCAGGCCGTTGTGCTCGTACTCGTTGGTGATCCAGGTCCGGACGTTCGGGACGCGGCGGGCGGTGT
>CAYGST010000306.1:0-6158 GCA_964352415.1 uncultured Planctomycetaceae bacterium
GCACCGGGCCGAAGTCCGTCTGCGTGATGACGGTCTGCTCCACCTGCTCGGGCGTGGAGAACTGGTTGACCATCCGCAGACGGATGTCCGACTTGTTCTCGGCGATCTCGCCCGCGGAGACGTTCAGGTTGTTGCCGCGCAGCGCGGCGAAGAGCTGCGTGACGGTGATGCCGCGCTCCGCCAGCCGGACCGGGTCGAAGCGCACTTGCGCCTCACGCTCGCGTCCGCCGAGCACGTTGATCTCGGAGACGCCAGCGACGCGCTCGAGCGCCGGCTTGATGCGGTCCTCGGCGAAGTCCTGCAGTGTGCGGATGTCGAAGCTCGGATCGCTCGTCTGGAACACGATCCAGGCGATGTAGTCGTTGCTGTCCGGGTCGCTGGCCTCCACCACCGGCTCATCGGCGTTGTCCGGGTAATCCGGCACCTCGCGCAGCTTGTCGCTCACCTCGCGCAGCGCCAGCTCCTTCGACGTCCCGACCGCGAACTCGAGCCGCACGGTGCCCTGGTTCTGCAGCGACGAGCTCGTCATCTCCTTCAGGTTCGCGATGCCCTGGAGCTTCTCCTCCTGGAGGTCCACGATCTCCTGCTCGATCTCTTCGGGGCTCGCGCCTTCCCAGCGCGTCGTCACCGCGATGATCGTGTCCTCGACGTTCGGCGTGAGCTGGATCGGGATGCGCCGCAGCGCGACCACGCCCGCGAGCAGGATCAGCAGGACGCCGACCGCGACGGAGACCGGCTGCTGGATCGCCTTCTGGATCAGGTTCATCGGCTCACGACCTCGGCGACGCTCGCTTGGCCGGTCGCGTGCTCTCTTCCGCTCGCGCCCGTGCGTGAGGCCTGCCCGCCGCCACCAGCGCCGGGCGGCTTCGCGCCGCCGTTCGGCTTCGCGTCGCCCGTCGACTCCGGTGCGCCCTTCTTCGGCGGCCTCGCGTCGGGGTCGCTCGCGGGAGCCCCGCTGGTCCCCTTCGACTCCGGCGCGCCGTCCTCACCCTTGGCGCCTGGTCCCTCTCCGCCGCCCCGCGGCGGACCGCCGGCGCCAATCGGCACAATCGGCGCCATCGGAGAGAGGCGCTCGTTGCCCTCGATCACGACCTCCATGCCCGGGCGCAGCTGCGACGAGCGCACGACCGCGCGAGTCTCGGTCTGGAAGAGCACCGTGACGTCCATCGGCGCCGCGCTCGACGGCGCGCCTTCCGCGCCGGGGATCACGGCGTACACGTACGCGCTGACCTGGCTGCGAAGGATCGCGTCGCGGTGGACCGTGATCACGTTGCGCTCCTCTTCCGTGGGCATCATCGCCGTGACCGACATGCCCGCGGCGAGCGGCAGCGTGTCGGCCGCGCGCCCGATCAGGCGGAACGATCGCCCGCGCAGGTCGACGTCGGGGATCACGCGCGCCTGGCTCATCGCGAACGACTCTCCGTTCGCGCCGACCTTGACCTCGATCGGTCCCTGGTTCCTCACCGCGGTGCCGTACAGCTCCTGCGGCACCTCCAGCCAGATCTCGAGATCCTCGGTCGAGAGCAGCTCGACGACGGCCTCGCCCTCACCGAGCCAGGCGCCGACCTCGGCGAGCGCCCGCGTCACCGTGCCCTCGAACGGTGCCTCGATCGTCATGTCCGAGATCCGCTTCTCGAGCTTCTTGATGCGCGAGTCGATCACGAGCACGAGCGCCTTCGCGACCTTGAGCCGTGCCTCGGCGCCGGAGAGCGTCGCCTCCGCGTCGACGAGCTCCTTCGGGTTCGCCGCCTTGCGCTCGATGAGCAGCTGCAAGCTATCGAGATCGTTCTGGCGCTGGCGCACCTCGGCCTCGCGTTCGAGCACCGTCGCCTCGGCGGGCGGGCGCTGGGCGACGAGCACCTCGAGGTCGAGCTCGAGCTGGGTCGCGTCGAGCCGCGCGAGCAGGTCGCCGGCCTTCACCCGCGAGCCCTCGTCGACGGCCCTCACCATGACGAGGCCCTTCTCCCGCGAAGCCACCTGGCTGCGCCGCGCGGCGCGCACGTTGCCGGTCACGGGGCGCCGGTTCGTGACGAGCTCCTCGCGCACGGCGTCCACGCGGACCGCCGCGGGCGGACGCTGGGCGAACGAGGGAGTCGAGAGAACGCAGAGCGCGAGGAGCGCGAACGGCCGCAGGGCGCGCGCCGAGAGCTTCGTGGGGACCACGATGGACCTTCCAGGGTAGGTGACGAGCGATCCGCGCACGGTCCGGCGCGCGGTGAGGGGCAGCGAGTTTGGGACCGCTCGTTCTGCCGTCAAGGGAGGCCGGGTCAGTTCTGTCGCCGATGCTCCGTCTCCGAACGCTTCGCCCGCCACGGGGCCGCCGATTCGGTCGCGGCCGCGCGGCTTGCGCAAATCGAACCCGGAACAGGGCGCGATCACCCCCCCGCCGGGGGCCGAACCCCGTCGCTCAGCCCGTGAGCCCGACGAAGGCCGTCAGCAGCGCGCAGAAGCGCTCGGACACGATCCGCCCGGCCTCGACCACCTCGGCGTGGTTCAGCGGCGTCTCGGAGATCCCCGCGGCCGGGTTCGTGATGGCGGACACGGCCGCGACGCGCATGCCACAGGCCCGCGCCGCGCTGGCCTCCTGAACCGTGCTCATGCCGATCGCGCTGCCGCCGCCTGCCCGCAGCATGCGCACTTCCGCCGGCGTCTCGTAGCTCGGGCCGGGCACCGCCATGTAGACGCCGCGGTGCAGCGTGACGCCGCAGCTCTCGGCCGCGCGGTCGAGCGCGGCGCCGAGCTCCGCGTCGTAGACCGTCGTCGCCTTGGCCTCGTCGCGCAGGAGCGGCGCCTCGCCCTGCAGGTTCACGTGATCCGTGATCCGCATCAGCGCCGGCAGCTCCCAGTCGGGCTCGGTGCCGCCCGCTGCGTTCGTCAGGACGAGCGACTCGACGCCGCAGCCGGCGAAGGCGCGCGCGCAGCGCGTGATCTCGCGCGCGCTGCGCCCCTCGTACAGGTGCACGCGCCCCTTCTGGACGACGACCGGCACGCCGGCGATCGTTCCGAGCACGAGCTCGCCCGCGTGGCCGGGCACGGTGCTCTGCGGCATCGCCGGGATCTCCGCGTACGGGATCACGCGCGCGTCTTCGAGCCCCTCGGCGAAGGCGCCGAGTCCGGAGCCGAGCACGAACGCGATGCGCGCGTCGCCGACGCCGAGGTCCTGGAGCTGCGACGTGAGCTGCTCGAGCTCGCGTTCCTCGCGGGTGCTGCGCGTCATCACAGGAAGATCCCCGCGACCGACGCGGTCATCCACGACGCGAAGGCGCCGCCGATCATGGCCTTGAAGGCGAGCTTGGCGATGTCCTGCTTGCGATCGGGCGCGAGCGGCGTGATGCCGCCGAGCTGGATTCCGATCGAGGCGAAGTTCGCGAAGCCGCAGAGCGCGTAGGCCGCCATCTTGGCCGAGCGCGCGTGGACGAAGCCGCCCTCGTTCTCGCCGCCGGGCAGATAGCCGACGAGCTGGTCGAAGGCCACGAACTCGTTGATCGCGATCTTGGTGCCGAGCAGCGAGCCGAACAGCTGGCAGTCCTGCCAGCCCTCGACGCCCATGATCCAGGCGACGGGCGCGAAGACGTGACCGAAGATCAGGTTCAGGTCGAGCGAACCCGGCGCCCCGTCCACCGGCATCCCGAACCAGGCCTCGCCGACGTAGCCGAGCGGCCAGTCGACCAGGTTGACGAGCGCGATGAAGGCGACCAGCATCGCGATCACGTTGAGCCACAGCTTGAGGCCGTCGGTGGTCCCGTTCGCGGCCGCCTCGATCAGGTTGGTCGCGTTGCGCTCGATGCGCAGCGGCACGTCGCCGCCCGTCACGGGCACCTCGACCTCGGGGCGCATGATCTTCGCGATCACGAAGGCCGCGGGCGCGGACATCACCGACGCCGTGAGCAGGTGCGGGCCGTACTCCTCGCCGATGAAGCCGACGTAGACCGCGAGCACCGAACCGGCGATCGTCGCGAAGCCGCCGGTCATCATCGCGTTCAGCTCCGACGTCGTCATCTTGGCGATGTAGGGTTTCACGACGAGCGGCGCCTCGGTCTGACCGACGAAGACGTTGGCCGCCATCGACATCGACTCCGCGCCGGAGACGCCCAGCAGCCGCGACATGACCCGCGCCAGCCCCCAGACGAGCACCTGCATCACGCCGAGGTGGTACAGGACGCTCATCAGCGCCGAGAAGAAGATGATCGCGACGAGTCCGGTCCCGGCGAACGAGAAGATGAACGAGTCGCCGCCGCCGAAGGCCTCGGCCAGCACCGCGGGCTTCGCGAGCGGCCCGAAGACCATCTCCGCGCCCGGCGCCGCCATCGAGATCAGCTTCGTGACGAAGCCCGCCGCCGCTTCGAACACCGACAGCCCGAAGCCGGTCCCGAGGAACACCCACGCGAACCCGAGCTGCATCAGGAGCCCGCCGACCACGATGCGCCACGGGATGCGGTCGCGATTCGACGACAGCGCCCACGAGACGAGGCAGAAGAACGCGAGGCCGAGGAGTCCGTGGACGAACTGCATGAAGCGCGGGTCGGAGGGCGGAGGCGGAAAGCGGCCCCGGACCCTACGCGAGCAGCGGAGAGCGGCGCAAGCAGCGCCACCCCGAACCAGAGCGGCCCCGCACAATGCCCCGAGTCAGGCAGCGGCGACGGGCCGCCGCCAAGCTCACCACTGCACGTCGAACGCGTTCGTCGTGTTGAAGCCGCCGCCGCAGGGGCCGAACGGGTCGCGGAACCAGAACTGGTAGCGGCGCAGGTCGCCTGCCTGAAGGCCCTCGAGGACGGAGAGCTCCGGCGTGACGATCACGCTGCCCGTCGAGTCCGTGATGACGACGGGGAAGCGCGTCAGCGCACCCGAGGAGCACAGCAGGCCGTTGCCGAACGGGCTGGCCGCCGAGACGCTCGAGGAGGAGAACAGCAGACCGGGGACGTTGCGCACGCAGTCGCGCGCGATGAGCTGCAGCGTGTCGTCCCCGACGGACGGCGAGCCGAAGCCGCCGAGCAAGGCGCCCTGGGTGAAGCCGTTGGGGCAGCCGTGGCCCGCGGGTCCCGGCGTGCCGCAGGGGCAGGCCGTGCTCGTGCCGTCACCGAAGCAGGCGGCCGTGCCCGACGGCGCGCGGGAGACGAGCTGGACCGACGTGGCCACCGGCGCCGGGCCCGTAGCGAAGTTGCTCTGCCCGAGGTGACGGATGACCTTGAAGCTGACCGTGTTCGGGTCGACGTCCATCGCGCCCGTCGTGACCGTGAGCTCGATCCGGCCGTCGATCGTGCCGTTCTGAATGCTGTCGAAGCGGATCGCTCCGGGGTTGCCGAAGTCGCCCGCGACGCCCTCCTTGATGAAGCTGTTGGAGGGGTTGAGGCTCAAGGGCCCCGAGTGGCCGCCGAAGTTCGTCTCGATCGCGACACCGAGGAGCTCGGGGCCGTCGTACATCGCTGCGTTGCGGCTCGTGATCGGACTGAGCACCTCGACCTGGCCCAGGTAGAGGATCAGCTCGTTGGGCGTGTAGGGCGACCAGTTCGAGTCGACCGAGAACTGGATCACCAGCTTGTTCGACGTGTCGAGCACGTCGGCGGCGGCGGTGAGCGGAGTGGCGATCAGGGCGGCGAGCGAGAGCAGGGTCTTGGCGAGCATGTCGGCGGTCGGTCAGTCGTTCGAGGGGCGAGACGTTCGGACTAGAGGGGCTGCGGTGCGGCCTCGGGAAGCTGCAGGGCCATGGGGCTCACCACTGGACGTCGAAGGCGTTCGTCGTGTTGAAGCCGCCGCCGCACGAGCCGAACAGGTCGCGGTACCAGAACTGGTAGCGACGGAGGTCACCCGGCTGAAGGCCCTCGAGCACCGAGAGCTCCGGCGCGGAGAGCGCCTCGCCGCCGGTGTCCGTGAACACCACGCCGAGGCGCGTGATCGAGCCCGAGGTGCACAGCAGGCCGTTGCCGAAGGGCGTCCCTCCAGAGGTGCCGGCCCCGGAGAAGAAGATGCCAGGCACGTCGGGCGGGCAGAGCTGAACGACGAGGCGCAGCGTGTCCGCGCCCACTGCCGGTTCGCCGAGGCCGCCCAGGCGTGCTCCCGAGCTCCAGCTGTTCGGGCAGCCAGCGTCCGGCGAGCCCGTCGCGCCGCAAGGGCAGGCTGCCGACGTTCCATCGCCGAAGCACGAGGCCGTCCCCGTCACC
>CAYGST010000307.1:0-6155 GCA_964352415.1 uncultured Planctomycetaceae bacterium
GGACAGACTCCGGAGGGATTCGCGGTTGGGCTTCACTGCGCTCGGGCGGGTGCGCAGTCGGCCAGGCCGCCGGCGACTCGGGGCGCAATTCGATTCGAGGGCGGGGCGGGTGCTGTCCCCGCCGCGGTGAGCTTGGTTCAATGCGCCCGTGCCGCCGGCCGCGAACCACCGCACGGGACTCGCTCCCGTTCTCGTCCTGCTCCTGGGCGCCGTGTCGCCGCTGCTCGGCTGCGCCGAGGGGGGCGATCGATCCGTGCGCTTCATGCGCCTCGAGCAGATGCGCCCGCGGGCGGCAGCTCGAGAAGGCGTGTACTTGAACGAGCCGCTGGTGCTGCACTTCTCCTCGGACGTGGACGTCACCTCGGTGACTCGGGAGAGCCTCGTCGTGCGACCGGTGGGAGAGCTCGAATCGGCCAAGGGCCGCATCGAAGTGGTGGGGGACCGGGTTCGCTTCCTGCCGGAGCTCGGGGTGGCCCGGGACCTGTCCGATGGCGGGCTCATGCCCGGGACGCGCTACGAGGTCCTCGTGCGCGGGTTTCCCGCCCCCGACGGCCTGCGTGCCGTTGGTGGGTATCCGCTGGAGCGTTCGGCGCAGTTCTTCTTCACGACAGCGGAGCTCTCCGTGCCACGACGGCAGATGTTCGACGATCCGACCCCGGCAAGTGGCGCCCCCCTGACCCTGCGCACCACGCGGCTCGGCGGAGCGGGGTCGCTCGTGCTCGACTGCGACGAGCCGCTGGACCCGTTGACCCTCGTCGATGGGGACTTCGTGCTGCGTTCGCTCGAGAGTTCCGCGGGGCCTGGCGTCCCCCTCGACCCGCGGCTCTCCTGGAACTCGCACGAGCGTGGAGCCCGACTCGAGCTGCGGCCGCGGCGGCAGCTCGCGCCGGGCAGCTATGTCCTTCAGCAGCGCTCCGAGCTGGCCGTTCGGGACTTCGGCGGCAATCCGGTCTGGCTCCCTCGACTCGGGGGTGGACAGTCGATCGAGGTGTACGAGGAAGGCGAAGCGCTCGCGCACCTCAGCGAGAGCTTCCTGGACACCCAGAGACTGTCGGCAGTGCCCGTGCCAGGCGTGGACGGCGCTGCGACCTGGGTCGGGGACGGGCGACTCACCGTGCGCTACCCGGCGGCGGCCGGATCCGGCGCGGAGGGCCACGTGGAGCTGCGCGGTGCTGAGGGGCGCAAGGACCTCCACGCCGTGCGGATCGAGGTGCCTGAGGCTGAGGAGGTGGAGCTCTTGTCCGCGCCAGGGCTCGTGCTGCTCCGCAGCCAAGGACGTATCACGGTCGACGGGCGCCTGGTGCGACGGTCGGGGACCGGAAACGCGATGAATCCGGAGCGAGGCCTCGAGCTCACGGCCTTCCTCGATCGAGCCGCCGAGCTCACGGAGCTCGGCAACGAACCCAACTGGACCGTGATCATCGCTGGCGGAGACCTCGTCGTTCGAGGGGAGCTCCTGGTCGAGGGGCCGCTCCTGCTCGTGGCTGGCGGCCGGATCGTCGTCACCGGGCGCGTGCGTGCGCAGGCGAGCCAGCTCTGGCTCGTCGGCCGCGGTGGGGGGAGCGGACTGGACGCGACGGCGAGTGCAGTCGACCTCGTCATCGACCCGCCCTTCTTCAATCCGCTCGTTGAGCCGTTGACCTTCGGGGTGCTCTCGGTGCCGTTGCCCTCCTCCGGCGGGGCGCTGCGCTGGGGCGAGGCCGAGGTGGAGGCGGATCCTGGGAAGGGCGGATTCCAGGTCCTGTACCTGCCGGCGGAGATCGATCTACGGGCGCCGCTCGAGTCGTGGAGGGCCGTGAGGTCTCCACGGGACCTCCTGTCGGCCCCTAGCCTCCGATTGCTGCTCCTGTTGACGGTCGAACCTGCCGATCCTCAGAGCCGCAAGCCCATGCCCTGGGTGCCGCCCGTGATCGATGACGTGCGCCTCGAGTGGGAGCCAGGGCGACGCTGAACCATGCCTCCTGAACTCTTCTACCTGTGGATTGGCTTCGGCGGTCTGTTCATCGGATCGTTCCTGAACGTCGCGATCTACCGCTACCCGCTGGAAGGGGTGAGCGTGAACCACCCGCGACGGTCGCGCTGCCCCAAGTGCGGCCATCAGCTCGCGTGGTACGAGAACCTGCCGCTCGTCTCGTGGCTGATCCAGCGAGGGCGCTGTCGCCACTGCCAGGTGGCCATCGCGTGGCGCTACCCGTTCATCGAGGGGCTGACCTGCGCGCTCTGGCTCCTGGCGGCCCACCAGGCGGGCGGTCCGGACGCCTGGCCGCTGGCGCTGGTCCAGGGGCTCGTCCTCTCCGGGCTCGTGGTCGCGACGTTCGTCGACTTCGACTGCATGGAGATCCCGGACTCGGTCTCGATCGGGGGGATGCTCGTCGGTCCGCTCCTCTCGTTCGCGGTGCCGGAGCTCCACGCGGAGAGCTGGCTCGCCCACCAGTGGGGGGGCGAAGCCGAGGGCCTGTCGCGCTTCGGGGCCCTGGTGGCCTCCATGGCCGGCCTCGCGACGGGGTGGGGGCTGCTGTTCCTGATCGGCTGGTTCGGCGCGCGCGCGTTCGGAAAGGAAGCGATGGGCTTCGGGGACGTGAAGCTGCTCGGCGCCGGGGGTGCCTTCATCGGCCCCGGTGGCGTCCTCGTCGCCCTGATGATCGCCTCGCTGCTGGCTTCCGTTGCCGGCCTCGGAAACATGGTCCGCTTCTACTGGCTGATCCGCAGCCGGGCCAAGCGCCGGGGCGTGCCCAAACCCGTCGGCCGCTCGCTGGCCGCCGCCCGGATGATCGGGCGCTACCTCCCGTTCGGGCCGTATCTCGCCGCTGGCATTGGAATCGCCCTCCTCTATTGGAATGATGTCCTCGTGCTCGTGCTGAGCGGGACCCGCTGAGGTCCGGCGCCGAGCGCAACGGGTACGGCTGCCCTTGCGGGCGCCGATGGACAAGAGGAAGGCGGGGGCGATCGGCCCCCCAGGAGGCGACAACTTGGACCGACGACTAGGAACTCAGCGAAACGGACTCTGGCAGCGGTTGGGGATGCTTCTCCTCGTCTGCCTCTCCTTCGGCATCACGTCTTGCACCAGTCCGGATCAGTACCGGGCGGCGATCGAGGAGCGTGATGCGGAGATCGCGCAGCTCCGCGAAGAGCGCGCCCGCCTGAAGGGCGACCGCCAGCGGATGCAGTCCGACCTGGACACGATGACCTCGCAGCTGCGCGAGGCCAGCCTGCGCGCCCAGCGCGAGCCCGAGGTGATTCAGGTCCCCGCTCCCGCGGAGACCGGCCTCGAGGACCTCGGCGTCGGGTACGCCTACCGCGACGGCGTCGCGGTCATCACGATCCCCTCGCAGATCAGCTTTCCGTCGGGGAGCGCGACGCTGTCCGACAACGGAAAGCGCGCCTTGAGAGAGGTCGCCTCGGTGCTTCGCTCGAGACACGCGGGCGGCACCTATTCGATCGAAGGGCACACGGACAGCGACCCGATCTCGAAGTCGAAGTTCGCCAACAACCGGGACCTCTCGCTCGCGCGCGCGATGGCCGTGCTGACCAGCCTCGTCGAGGAGTACGATCTCTCCGACGAGCAGTGCGTCGTGGTCGGTCACAGTCAGTACCGACCGATCAACGCCTCCGATTCGAAGGACGCGAAAGCGCAGAACCGACGCGTCGAGATCGTGGTCTACGACGGCGGGCGCTGAGCTTCCGTTCGCGAACGAGGAGTCGCTCCAGGGGAGGGGCGGCCTCTGTTCCACCGGGCCCGGCGGTGCGCGATGCGCGCCGCCGGGCCCGAGTGCTTCTGCGCGAACGCGCAACCCCTTGGGTCCGCGCGAGTTCCCGTGGTCGCGCTCGTACGGATGGGAGGCTCGCGCGACCCGGCCCCTGCGCGCCGGAGGAGTTCACGGGATCGGCACGGAATCGCTAGGATGAAGGACCCGCGCGCGGAGCCCCGGCTCTCCACGTCGGGCCGTTCTTCTCCGAAATCCATCCCACGTCTGGCGCTCGCCGGAGCGCCCGCAGCCATCATCGATGAGTACAGGCATTCAGGCATTCCGGAACATTGCTTTCGTCGGTCACCCCTCGTCTGGCAAGACGACCCTGGTCGACGCCCTCGCCCACATCACGGGAGCGTCTACACGGAAGGGTTCGGTCGCGGAGGGGACGAGTGTCTGTGACACCGAGCCCGAGGAGCAGGAAAAGAAGCACACCTTGCAGATCGCCGCGGTGCACGCCGAGCACGGTGATTGCCACTGGACGTTCGTCGATACCCCCGGGTATCCGGACTTCATGGCGGAGACGCTCGGGGCGATGTTCGCCACGGACCTCGTCTGCGCGGTCGTCAGCTGCTCCAGCGGAGTGACTTTCAACCTGCGCAAGAAGATGGAGGCCGCGAAGTCCATGGGCCGCCCGACGGCGATCGTCGTCACACACCTCGACGGCGAGACGGCTGACTTCGACGACACGGTGATGCAGCTGCGCGAGATGATCGGCGAGACCTGTGTGCCGGTCCTCATGCCCGACGAGAGCGGCCCTGGCTTCGGCGCCGTGAAGCGGACCTACGAGATGACGGACTCCGAGTGGCGCAAGCGCCTCATGGACCGCGTCATGGACGCCTGCGAAGACGAGGAGCTCCTGATGGAGTACCTCGACTCCCAGGTCCTCACCGAGGAGCAGCTCGAGCACCTCATGCCGCACGCGATCGAGAAGGCGGCCCTGATCCCCGTCCTGATCTGTCACCCCGAGTCGGGCCTTGGCGTCGAGAACGTCTACAACTACTTCAAGCGCTTCGCGCCGCCGCCGAGCGAAGCCGAGATCTTCGACGAGGCGGGTGAGAAAGTGGAGCCGACCGCCGACGGCCCGCTGATCGCCAACGTGTTCAGCGTGAAGGCCGATCCGCACGTCGGCAAGGTCTGCCTGGCTCGCATCTGGAGCGGGACGATCGGTGATCACGACAGCGTGCATGGGGACGACGACTCCAAGCCGGAGAAGCTCGGCGGTCTGTACCACCCGATCGGCAAGAACCGCGAAGCGATCACCAGCGCCGGGCCCGGCGAGATCATCGCGTTCTCGAAGGTCGAGCACCTCGGCGTGGGCGAGGCCTTCACCAACGTGGGAGACTCCCCGCGCAAGGTTCCGGCGCCGGACATGCCCTTCCCGATGGTCTCGCACGCGGTGTTCCCCAAGAGCCGCAACGACGAGCAGAAGATCGGTGAGGCCCTGCACAAGCTCGTCGCGGAGGACCCCACGCTGCGCATGGTCAACGACCCCGTGACCCACGAGCTCGTCCTGACCGGCATGAGCGACCTGCACCTTCAGATCCTCGAGAGCCGCCTGCGCAGGCGCTTCGGCGTCGAGATCACCAGCCAGCTCCCGCGCATCGCGTTCCGCGAGACGATCACGAAGTCTGCCGAGGGGCATCACCGACACAGGAAGCAGTCGGGAGGGCGCGGACAGTTCGCCGAATGCCACGTGCGTCTGCGTCCCCGTGATCGCGGGGAGGGCAACCTCTTCTCCGACAAGGTCGTGGGCGGATCGATCCCTCGGAACTTGATCCCTGCCGTGGAGAAGGGCTTCGTTCAGGCGACTCAGGAAGGCGTCCTCACGAACAGCGTGGTCGTCGACGTGGAGCTCGAACTCTACGACGGCAAGTTTCACGCGGTGGACTCGGACGAGGCCAGCTTCAAGATGGCGGGCATGCGGGCTTTCCGCGAGAGCTTCCTCTCCGCCGGGCCCGTGCTACTGGAGCCCGTGATGAACGTCGAGATCCACGTGCCGACGGACCACGCGGGGGCGATTTTCTCCGACATCACGAGCCACCGCCGCGGGCACGTGCTGGATCAGGAGACCGAGGCCGGTGGGGCGATCACCTTGATCCGGGCCGAAGTTCCGCTGTCGACCATGCAGACGTACCACCGCGACCTGAAGTCGCAGACGTCGGGCGAGGGCACCTACTCGATGGGCTTCGCGAGCTACGCGCCGATGCCGGCCGCCGAGCAACAGAAGGTGCTCAAGGAGCAGGCGCGGGCGAAGGACGAGGACTGAGAGACGGTGAAGAACTCCATCACACTCCTCGCCACGCCTCGCTCGCGCCCCGAGCTGCGTTGCCCCTCCTCCGAAACGGCCTGCGTTGCTTCGTCAGGGCGCCTTGTCGGGACACGATCGCGACGCGCCGAGAAGCG
>CAYGST010000308.1:0-6150 GCA_964352415.1 uncultured Planctomycetaceae bacterium
TCAGTCGGTTAGAGCACTGGCTTCATAAGCCAGGGGTCGCGGGTTCAAGTCCCGCCCTCGCTACCAGCCCTCAGGACGTCGTCGCGAGCGCGCGCCGAGCCGCGCGCGCCCCGAGCTCACGGCGTGAACGTCAGCGTCAAGCCCTGGGAGGTGTTGAAGCCCGCGCCGCACGGTCCGGCCACGTCCCGGAACCAGCCCTGGAAGTGGCGCGTGTCCCCGGCCGCCCATCCGCCCTGGGGAGCGAGGTTCGGGCCCCAGATGCCGGCGCCGCCGCCGTCGAGGAAGACGACCCCGAGGCGCTGCAGCCCGCCACCCGCGCACAGCAGTCCGTCACCGAAGAGGGTGCCCGCTCCGCCGTTCGCTTGGGTCGTTCCGAGGAAGACGACGCCGGGGACGTTGCCGGGCCCCTGCGTCACGTCGAGGCTTAGGTCGTCGCTCCCGACGCTCGCGCTGCCTGCGGCGGTCAGCAGCGCGCCGCTCCCGCTCGAGTTGCGGCAGCCCTCGTCCGCTCCGCCGAGGTTGCCGCAGGGGCAGCCGGTTCCCGTGCCGTCGCCCGCGCAGTAGGGCGCACCCAGGACCGACGTCTCGAGGCGCAGGTTGTCGACGCCCATGTCCCAGCTCCAGAACTGGCAGGCGAAGGTCGGGTCGTAGTCCATCTTGAAGCGGACGTAGTCCACGTCCTGGATCACCGTGTTCCAGACCGCGTCCGGACCTCCAACGCAGGGACCGCTGAAGCTCCAGCCGGCGGGCAGGACGCTGCTGCTGGTCGGCACCGGGAAGTCGAAGGACTCCCACGCGCCCTGGGTCGCCGGGGGAATCACGCCGGGGGGCGAGTACTCGAGGAGGCAGTCGTCCGTCGTCGTCCCCGGCGTTCCGCTGTCGTTTCCGATCGTGAGGGTCCACTCGCCGAAGCCGGTCAGCGGTCCCACGCCGACGTTGACGTCGAGGCCGATGGAGTCGACGCCCAGATTGCGCCAGTCACCGCTGAAGCCCGCGGGCCAGGTGGCCGGGAAGATCTCGACGAACTGGCAGGTGAGCGTTCCGCTCGTGTTGTCGAGGCGCAGGTAGCCACCGCCGTTCCCGCCCGTGGGCTCGACGCTGTTGACCGCGTTCCACCAGACCTCCCACGCGCCGTCGTTGCTTCCGGTGTCGAAGTCCTCGATCCAGATCTGCGCCGTCGCCGAGGACGACAGGAGGGCGAGGGACAGAAGCGTTCCGAGTGCTGTCTTCAGGGTCATGGGGGAGTCGCTCCTTCTGGTCTGGACCAGAGTGCGGGGACGGGCGGAGTCCGAGGGGGCGCGCGGCGGGCGCCTCATGGCTCCAAGATAGCAAGGTCCGGCCAGACCGGCCCAACCTGGCCGACGTCGGGGCCCTGGCCAAGCGTCCCGCGCGCGGACCGCGTTCTGAACGATCGTCCGTGGGTGGAGAGCGTTCCCATCGTGGTCGACCGGCTAGCGATCCTCGGGAAGCTCGATGGCCTCGCTGCGGAACGGCGTCCTGCCGCGCGGCGCGCTGCGCCCTCCGCTCGGGTCGGTCAGCTCCGCGAGGAGGGCCTGCATGCGCGCGCATCGCTCGGGCTCTTCGAGGAACAGGTTGCGCGTCTCGCCCGGATCCTGCGCGAGGTCGTACAGCTGTCCCGTCGCCTCGGGCGCGAGCTCGGGGAGCGCGTACGCCGCCAATGGCCCACGCGCGTAGTCGTTGCCTCCGGAGCCCGCATGGTCGAGGTACTTCCACGAACCGACGCGCAGCTGGTACTCGCCGCGGAAGCTCTGGGTCAACAGGTGCGGCCGCACCGGCGCGTCCGCTGTCTGCCCTCCGAGCAGAACGGGCAAGAGGTCGAAGCTATCGACGGCCACGTCGTCGGAGAGCGCCTGACCCGTGAGCGAGGCGAGCGTCGCGAAGAGGTCCGTCGTGCTGGCGAGCTGGTCCGTCACGCGACCTGCCGGAACGTGGCCGGGCCAGCGCGCGATCAAGGGCACGCGGTGCCCGCCCTCCCAGCCGTCGCGCTTCATGCCGCGCAGCCCGCCGGCTGCGTCGTGCTCGTGGTCCGCGCGCATCCAGACGGTGTGTAGTGTCTCGGGACCGTTGTCGGAGTGGAACAACACGAGCGTCTCCTCGTCGATCTCGAGCTCCGCGAGCTTGTCGAGCAGCTTCCCCGTGAGCGTGTCCAGCTGGCGCACGAAGTCGCCGCGCGCGCCCGCCTCCGTGACGCCGGAGTGCGCGGGACCAGGGAGCACCGGCGCGTGCGCGATCTGCGTCGCGAGCACGACGAAGAACGGCTCTTCGGGGTGCTCCGCGCGGTGCTGGTCGAGGAACGCCAGCGTCTTCTCGAGGAACAGCTCGTCCGCGTCGACGAAGCGATAGTCCGGCGACTTCCAGCCCTCGTCGTTGTCCCAGCGCCACTTCCCGCCGGGGTTGGGGAGGCTGTCGCGCCGGTGTCGCTCGCTCGCGGGGACCTCGACGAGCCCGTTCTCGATGTACAGGTAGAGCGGGTCGGTCGTCGGGCAGTTCGGCGTCACGAAGGACTCGTCGAAGCCCATGGCGTTCGGCCCATCGACGAGCGGCGTGCTGCGCTCGTAGTCGATCAGGAGCGAGTTCTCGAAGCCGCCGCCGAGCCGCTCGCCGTTCTCGTCGAGCCAGGTCAGCCCGACGTGCCACTTGCCGAAGACCGCCGTGCGGTACCCGACCTGCTTCAAGAGCTCCGCGATCGTCAGGTCGCTCTCCTGGATGTAGCTCGGCCCGCCGGGCCCCTCGAACGCGCGCGTTCCACGGCCGGTGCGACCGACCTGCTGTCCGGTGTAGAGGCCATAGCGCGACGGCGAGCAGATCGTCGAAGGGCTGTGCGCGTCGGTGAAGCGAATGCCCTCCGCGGCCATCCGGTCCAGCCGCGGCGTCTCGTAGGCGGCGCCGGGGTTGTAGCAGGAGAGGTCCCCGTAGCCGAGGTCGTCCGCGTAGACGACGACGATGTTCGGCAGCTCGCGCGTCGCGGCGCTGGTGAGGCCGGCCAGGAGGAGCAGCAGGCCCGCCGCTCGAAGGTGCCGTGTGGTCATGTTGTGCAGGGTAGCGTTTCATGCTCGACTGCCGGTTCGTCTCGCTACCCGCCCGTCGAGTCGTAGGTCTCGAAGCTCTTCCGGAACCGCCACGAGTGCGCCGGCACCGCGTACTTCGTCGAGATGACGTTCAGGTGGCTGCGCTCCTGCTCTTTCTCCAGCGAGTCGGTCGGGTCCTGCAGCTCGAGGAGCAGGGCCTCGATCGAGAGTCGCTGCTGCTCGTCGGCCGCGGGCAGGGCCTCGTGGAGGAAGGGGATCACGCCCGGGCCGAGGCCGCGCAGCGCCTGGGTCGCCATGCAGGCGTCGCTGGGCGCCCAGTTGTCGCGAAGGTGCGGCAGCAGGATCGGGACGATGTCCTGGAGCGTGCCCAGGGAGCCCGAGGCGCCGAGGACGAAGGCGGCCCGGAAGGGGTTCTTCCCGGGATGCGGGGTCACGACGCTGTGATAGAGCTGCGTGCGCACGTCGTCGATGTGGTCCAGCGCGTAGACGATGGGGCCGAAGGTGAGCGGATCTCCTGAGGTGACGATGTCGGGCGTCGGGGGCTTCTCGATCCAGCTCACCGCCGCGCGCAGGAGTTCGAGCGTGGGAGGCGGTCGCCGTCCCTCGTCGTGGTCGTGCGCCGAGATCAGGAAGAGCACAGCCGTGCAGAGCACACGCAGCTGCTCATCACGGGACTGGACGTGGGGGTCGAGGAGCCGCTGGACCTCTCGCCTCTGCGTCGGGTCCTGAATCCGCCGCCGCAGCTCGGCCATCGCTACAGTCGCGTTCCCGCGCTCGTCGTCGTCACGCAGGTCGTCGACGAGCGCCTCGGCCGTGAGGTCCGCGAGTGGGCCGTCCTGGGGAACCCCGTTTGCCGAGGAGTCTTCCGGGGAGGTCTCGAGCAGGTCCTGTCGTAGCTCGTCCTTCACCGATGGCCCTTCGGGGAGTCCGTGGACTCCGGTGTGAGTGGGCCGTTCGGGGACCCGGGGTGCGATGCCACCGCGCCCGTTCCACGAGCCCGAGGTATCACCGCCGAGGCTCGCCGCCAGCGTGCTCGCTCCCCCTGACGCCGAATCCCCTGCGCGCACGGAGTCGATCCGCCAGGTCCCTGCGACCCCCAGGCTCACGCAGACGAGCAGCAGAGCAGGGAGGAGCCAGAGTTCGCGCTTCACCACTCGATCAGAGCGACCGGTGAAGTGACCGACAAGCGCGCGGGGAGGAACTCGCTACCGAGTCTCGTGATCGAGATTCGGACCCGACGGAGTCGGCGCGAGCGTCGCCTGCTCACGCATCCGTCGCGCTCGACGCCTTGTCCGGCAGCTCGAGCAGCCCCGTCTCGCCCGCGACCCAGACGAGGAAGCGGCCGATCGGGGTGAGGTCTTCGCGCAGCTCGAGGAGCTCGCGGGCGCGGGCCGGGACGTCGGTGATCAGGCCG
Organism: uncultured Planctomycetaceae bacterium; assembly: GCA_964352415.1. Classification (GTDB taxonomy): domain Bacteria; phylum Planctomycetota; class UBA1135; order UBA1135; genus JABACD01. The sequence continues at coordinate 4,465 of CAYGST010000308.1, forward strand.
TCGGCACCGCGGCTCAGGACGACGGACATCTGGACGGGGTCGTTGACGGTCCAGACGTAGACGCGCTTGCCGCTCGCGTGAGCGGCGCGGATCTGGGCGCGGGTCGCGGCGGCCGCGTTGAGGGCGAGGAAGTCGACGTCGAGGCGCGTGAGGTCGCCGAGGCTCGCCGTGTTCAAGAGGCCGCGGGTCCAGGTCGGGCGGATCGCGGCAAAGTCCCGCAGGCCAGGCCGCGAGAGCGACATGACCATCACGTCGTCCTGCATCTCGGTGCTCTCGACGATCGCGGCGACGCGGGCCTCGAGCTGGTCGTCGTGGCCGTAGTACTTGAGCTCGATGACGACGCCGATGCGGCCCTTGGCCCAGGTGAGGACTTCGCGCAGGGTCAGCGCGCGCTGATCGGCGAACTCCGGGGCGAACCAGCTGCCGATGTCGATGTCGGCGAGATCCGCGGCGGTCGCGTCCCAGACCTTGAGGCCGACGTGCGCCTGCTTCATGAAGTCGCTGTCGTGCGCGACGACGACGACGCCCTCGGCGGTCTCCTGGACGTCGAGCTCGATCCAGTCCGCGCCGTCGGCGGCGGCGCGCTCGAAGGCGGCGCGGGTGTTCTCCGGCGCGGCGGCGGAGGCGCCGCGGTGGGCGATGACCACGGCCGTCGCGTCACCGTCCAGGCTGCGCGCGCCGGCGTAGGCGAGCGCGACGGCCAGCACGACGCCGGTGAAGGCCAGGGCGAGCAGCTTGCGACCGGGCAGGCTCCAGCTCGCGCTCGCACCCAGGCTCCCCGGCGCGGCGTGCGGGCCCACGAGCTTCCCCGGACCCGCGAGCTCGCGGAACCAGCGCACGGCGAACAGCGGAAGGAGCGAGCGGGTGAGGAACTGCAGCGCCTGCTGGGTGAGGCCGATGAGCGCGAGGGTCAGCCCGAGGCTGAGGGCGAGCCACAGCCAGTGGCTGTCGAGCGTGGGGACGAGGGCGCTCCCGAGACGGCCGAGCAGGAGCGAGACCACGGCGGAGACGAGCGTGGTGCCGGCGAGCCAGCCGGCGAGGAAGGCGACGATCCGCCAGCGCTGGGGCGCGATGGCGGCCCGACTGCGGCGCATGGCCTCGGCGGAATCGACGTCGCTGAACAGCAACAGCGGCAGCGCGAGCGTCCAGCCCGCGATGGCGCGCAGGAGCAGCACGCTGAGCACGGCGAGCAGCAGGCCGGCCAGCGCGAGCGCGGTCGTGAACTCCGGCGGGTGCGCCGTCAGGTAGTAGTTGATGTCGTGCGCTCGCAGGAGCCAGAGGTACAGCCCGCCGATCGCGAGCAGGAAGGGGGCGGCGAGCAGCAACGCGTGCCCGAGGATCCTCGCGGAGAGCCGCACGAAGCGCGCGAAGCGCGCGCCCACGTAGCGCAGCGCATCGAGGTACGTGATGAGGCGATCCTCCTGGGCGCCGTAGCCGATGACCATCACGAGCCCCAGCTGGAACAGCGACAATCCTAGCCCGAGCGCGCCCAGGACGAGCAGCCCGAGGAGGCCGAGCGGGTGCAGGAGGAAGGCGGCGATGCCGGCGTCGGTCAGGACCTGCTCCTCGGTGGCGAGCAGGAACAGCTTCAGCAGGAGCCCGAGGAGCGGCGCGGCGACGATCAGGCCGAGGGCCAGCGCGAGGAGCTCTGCGATCAGGAGCTGGGGCCAGGTGCGACGAAAGTCC
>CAYGST010000309.1:0-6124 GCA_964352415.1 uncultured Planctomycetaceae bacterium
GCCGACGATCCTGAAGCGCATCGGCGCCGGCGAGCGCCCGGCGGGCGTGCTGGAGGAAGAGCTCGGCTATCCGATGCCGGTCCTGGAGAAGCGGCTGCGTCGCTGGATCGACGAGTCGCGCTGAGGGGCGGCGGCTCCGCGAGTCTTGAGGGGGGCGCCAGAGGCACCTACAGCCCCCGCCAGGGCCGCCCTGCGGGCGTTCAGAAGGAATTCGCAGAGTCGGGGGATGGACCTCCGCGCCGGGATTCGTTTCGTTGGAAGGGCTCGGGAGCCGATGAGGAGTCTCGGGGGGCGCCGGCTCCCCGCGCCGCTCGAGGCCCCCGGAAGCCGCTCCTCGGTCCGCCATGCTCAACTCGAATCCCTCGGTCCTCTCGCGACACGCGCTGGTGCTCAACCGGTCGTGGTTCGTGATCACGAGCACGTCGGTGCGGCACGCGCTGACGCTGCTGTTCAAAGGCACGGCCCGCGTCGTGTGCACCGAGTCCTACGAGCTGTTCGAGTTCGAGTCCTGGATCGAGCGACCCCTCACGCCGGGAGCGCCTCGCATCGGGGCGGTGCGGCGCGCCATCTCGGCGCCCGAGGTCATCGTGCTGACGCGCTACGACGGCGTCCCCAAGCGCAGCCACGGCTTCTCCCGCCGCGGCCTGCTGCAGCGCGACCGCTTCACCTGTCAGTACTGCCGCGCGCACCTCGGACGCGCGGACCTGACCATCGACCACGTCCTCCCGAGCTCGCGCGGCGGCGAGACGACCTGGGAGAACTGCGTCCTCGCCTGCGCGGCCTGCAACTGCAAGAAGGGCAACCGCACGCCGGAGGAAGCCGGCATGCCGCTGCGACGCGTGCCGAAGCGACCGTCCACCGCGCACCACGTCGCGGCGATCGCCGAGGGGCGCAGCGCGTGGAAGCCCTTCCTGAAGCAGCTGCGTGTCTGAGCGCGCGCGGCCGAGCCTTCAGATCAGCTGCGGAACCTCGAGCGCCTCGAGCAGCACCGGCGCGTGCGCGGCGCCGAACCACTGCTCGATCACCGCAGCGTAGACGCAGCGGAAGTCGAGCGTCGGGAGGAGCGCACCGTTCGCGTCCAGCTCGCTGAGCGACGGCGACGTCCCGGAGAGCCCGCCCACGAGCTTGCCGCCCAGCAGCATCATCAGCCCCGCGGCGCCGTGATCGCAGCCCCGCGCGCTGTTCTCGGCCAGGGCGCGCCCGAACTCGGAGTGGCAGAGCACGAGCGTGTTCTCGAAGGCCGACGTCCCCTCGAGGTCGCGCAGGAAGGCGTGGATCGCCCCGTCGAACTCGCCGGGCACGGCGCTGCCCCGCCCGAGGCGAATGCTGTGCGCGTCGTAGCTGCGGTGCTGCACCGAGTAGATCCGGCTCGCGAAGCCGCCCTGGATCATCGCCGCGATCGCCTTCAAGCGCTCACCGAACTCCGTCTTCGGATACGGCGCGGTGGGCTCGTAGATGTCGATCAGGCGCCGCAGTTCGGGCCCGAGGCGCGCAGCGCTGGACTCGGTGCCGCGCAGGTCGTGCAGGATGTCGGGGATCTCCTCCTCGTCGGGTACGTCGGCCCGCGCCGCGCTGCGCCCCGGGGAGGACGCGATCCAGTCGAGGCCCTCCGGGCGATCGAAGGCGAGAACTGGACGACCACTCGACTGCATCGACGGCGCGAGGTCGGGCCCGACATGGGCCAGGACCTCGGGCCGCTCGTCGTCCGGCCAGAGGTGGTCGCGCAGACGCGTCAACCAGCCGTTCGCGCGGCCGGAGTGATTCGGATAGCCCGCGCCCCACACGGTGCGCGCGGCGAAGTGGCTGCGCGTGCTGTTCGGATACCCGACGCCATCCACGAAGCGCACGCGCCCCTCGCTCCACAGCTCGTGCAGTCCGGCGAGGTGCTGCGGCAGGCCCCGGTCGTCGTCGACGCGCAGGAGCTCCGACTTCGGGATCGCGATCGTCGGACGGCTGCGGTAGTAGGCGTCCTCGCGATGACGCACGAGCACGTCGAGGCCGTCGATGCCCCCGAACAGCTCGATGACGACGAGCGTCGGCCGCCGCTCGGGCTTCGAACCCTGGAGCGACAAGCCCGGGAAGAACGCCGGCGCGCTCAGAGCCCCCACGGTGCTCGCGAGGAAACCACGTCGCGTCAGGTCACGTGTGTTCATCGTCATCTCAACCGAGCTGGGCGATCGGAAGTCGCAGGAGGGTGTGGGCCAGGTGGCAGAGCAAGAGGTCGGCCTGCGCCGCCTGGAGCAACGGACCTTCCACCGTGTAGTGCTTGCGGCACCACGCCAGCTCCTCCCGCAGACTCACAACGGTGCGCGCGGTAGGCTCCCGCGCGAGCCAGGCGTCTGCGATCCAAACGACGATCTCCTCGTCGGTCGCGTCGTCTCCGAGCGCGTCGACGACGAGCCCCCGCAGCTCGTGCAGATCGAAGCGGTACGCACGGATCCGCCGCGCGGCATCGCGGATGCGCTCGGCGTCCGACGTGGACATGTCCTCCATGCCCTCCTCCGGCTCCATGCGCGGCTGGAGCAGACCGAGCAGCAACCCGACGCAGTTCGCCCGCGTCGCGATCGAGGAGCTGGTGATCCAGGCGCGACCCTCGTCCCAGCCCTTCACGCTCGGCGGGCCGTAGATCTGCTGACCGGCGAGCGTCGCGCCAAAGAACAGCGCCGGCTCGCGCCCCCGCAGGTCGAGCCGACGCGCAGCGCCGACGAGGAAGTCGACCGGGCTCTGCACGCGCGTACCGACCACCTCGTCGCGGTAGAACTCCGGATCGACGACCAGCGCGCGCAGGACGGGCTGCAGCTCGTAGTCGCCCGAGCGCAGGAGGTCCGCGTAGCGCGCGACGCGCTCCTCGTCCGGCTCGACGCCTTCGAGCCACGTCAGGAGGCGCGTGGTGACGTGAACGGCGCAGGCCTCCTGTTCGAGCAGCAGGTCGGCGAGGTCGGTCCCGTCGAACTCCCCCGTGCGCCCGAGGATCGTCTTCTCGCCGAAGTCGTGCAGCTCCTCGTCGAGGACGAAGTGCCCCGACTCGCCCTGGTAGCCGGTGAGCGCGCGCGCCGCCTGGCGCACGTCCTCCTCCGAGTAGTTGCCGATCCCGAGGCTGTAGAGCTCGAGCAGCTCCCGCGCGAAGTTCTCGTTCGGGTGCTCCTTGCTGTTCGTGTCGTTGTCGAAGAAGCCGAGCATCGCCGGGTCCTCGACCATGCCGTGCAGCAGGTCGCGGAAGCTGCCCAGCGCGTTCGTGCGCAGGAAGTGGTGCTGCCCGATGATCTCGTAGCGCCGCAGCACGACCTTGCTGCTGGTCGGGAAGAAGCCGTGCCAGAACAGCGCCATGCGCTCGCGCAGCGGCTCTTCCCCCCGAACGAGGCCCGCGAACCAATCGTCGAGGTAGGCACGGAACTGGCGCTTGTCCACCAGCCTCATCTCCGCTTGCTTCGCGATGAGCTCCTCACGCGGCAGCTCGAGGATGGCCGCGCCTTCGATCTCGAGCCCGGCCTGGTCGAAGCCGTACTCCTCCCAGGTGAAGAAGACGCGCTCGACGAGCTCGGGAGGTTCGCTCGCTGCGATCCAGGCATCGAGCACGTCGAGGGACGTCCGTCCGACCAGCGGCGCGAGCTCTTCGGGCCGCCCGCCGAACCCCAGGCGATTGCAGAGGTGCTCCGCCGTCTGCAGCGTCAGCCTGGGCCCGCGCTCTGATTCCGCTTCCGCTTCCGCTTGCCCGACGGCGAACGGCGCGAGGACGAACAGGCTCGCCGCGAGGGCGAGAAGACGAGCAGTCATGGGATTCGAAAGGACGTGGCCTGGCGCGGGCGGCGCGATGCATGCTCCATCGTCACCAACTCCGGTGAGCTGTCAAGCGAGCCGCTGGACGACCGCTCTCTCGTGCCCGCCACTCACTCGGAACGCCCGTCCGTGAGCCACGTGGGGCGCGTCCCGTCCCCCGTCGGCTCGCCGCCGAGCAGCCAGGCGAGGTCGAAGCGCGCGACGTGGCCGCCGCCGTCGGCTCCGCCTTCGTACTGCAGGTAGATCCAGCCCTCGCTCGGAGTACCGCTTCGGCCCGCAGTCAGCGATGAGTAGGCGCTCCGGCCCGCGTGCACGAGCCGCTTCACCGGCCAGGTCACGCCGCCATCGAAGCTCGCCCAGACGGTCACGCGCTCGCGCTTGGCGCTCGGCGTGTCGAGGTTGCTGAAGACGAGCACGTCGCGGCCTTCGATCGGGAGGCGGACGAGGCCGCCCATGCAGCCGTAGGACCGGTCCTGTCGCCCGTCCGGCAGAACCTCGACCAGGGCCCAGTCCTTCCACGTCGCGCCGCCGTCCTCGCTGAAGGCGCAGCGGCGGCGCGTGTTGTTCGGGCGCTCCTGCCAGTGCACGCGCGAGTTGTAGTACACGCGACCGTCGCTGAGCTCGGCCAGCGTCGCCTCGCCGGTGCCGTTCTCGGGGAAGGGCTCGCTCGCCTGCCAGCTCTTCCCGCCGTCGTCGCTGAACATCGCGTTCGTGTAGTGCTGGGACCAGAACGCGCGGTCGTTGCCCTCGCCGTACCAGCGCGTCGGCCGCAGCAGCCGCCCCGCGTGGGCGCCGCGGCGCAACGTGATGCCCGAGTCGTTCATGTGCATCGAGGGCACGTGGCCGAGCGCGTTCGGATGCACGGCCACCTGCTCCGCGGTCCAGGACTTGCCCGCGTCGCGGCTGCGGTACTGGGTGAGCGCCGCCGGCGGGTGTCCCGCTTCGACGAACGCCAGCACGTCACCCGAGCGCTCGTCGACGAGCGTCCCGCCGCCCTGGAAGCCCGGGTCGGCGATCACGATCGGTTCCCCCCACGTCGCGCCACCGTCCTCGCTGCGCCGCGCGACGACGCGCTTCGTGCCCCACGTCGCGATCACCGTGCCGTCCAGGGCCACGACGATGCACGGGAAGCGCTCGTCGTCGAACAGACGCGACTCGTGGAAGCCCGGCTCGCCGAGGAAAGCCGAGAGCGGCCCGTCCTTCGTCGCCAGCGACGGCGGCGCGGGCGCAACCGGAGCGGTGGTGTCCTGAAGAGCGGGGGCGAGGAACAGCAACGGGAGCCAGAGCATCGACCCAGCCTAGCCCGCCGACCTCGTCAGCGCAGCGGAACGCGCACCTCGATGAGGTCGCTGACCACGTCCACGCGGAACGCGACCTCGCCCTGGAGGCCGCCGCCCCCGTCGTGAGCCTCGAGGACGTAGTCACCGGGTGCGAGCACGCAGCTCTTCGCGTTGCCGGACTTCGCCGGTTCGACGAGACCCCAGGACGCCACGCGTTCGCCCTCTCGCAGCACGTCGAAGAAGAGGTAGCTCACGGCCTCCACCCCCGCGGGCAACTCCGCCACCAGCTGGCAGGTCGCGCCCGGGATCGGCGCGACGTCGAGCTCGCGTCGCTCGCCCTCGCCGAGCTCCAGGTCCTCGTGCAGCGGCGCGGAGCCCGGACCGGTCAGGCGCAGGCTGTAGGAGCCGGGCCAGAGCACGAGCTCGGTACCGATCGGATCGGCGTAGAGGTTCGGCCATCGGCGTGGTCCACCTTCCTCCGCTCGAACGCTGAGCCGCAGCGCGTCGAAGGCGTCGGGGTCGGCGCAGCGCAGAACCAGGTGGGCGGGCGCCGGGAGGGTCTGCGGTTCCAGGTCGATCCGCTCGCTCCCGTCCTCGACGTCGAAGCGCAAGAGCGGCAGCTCCGGCGCGCCGTCCGGGATCGCGACGAGCTGGAAGCGCCCGACCGGGAACGGCCCCACCTCGAAGGCCCCGCCGTCGAGCTGCCCCTCGAGCTGGAAGCGGGTCTCCGCACCGACGCTGGCGAGGCGCACGCGCCCTTCGACCGCGCGGCCGTCCGCGTGCCGCAGCTCGCCGAGGACGATCGCCTTCGGCGCCGCCTCCGGATCGACCACCCAGTCCAGCGCGCCGTCGCTCGCGAACAGCTCGCGCTTCGACTGGACCGGGTTGTAGCCGTAGCTCGGGTCGCGCAGGGTCGCGTGCAGCGCGCCCGCGGGGACGCCGACGATCTCGTAACGACCGTCGGCGTCCGTGCGGCGCTGCTCGCTCCAGAGCACGCGCTCGCCCGGCTTCGGCTGGTTGCTGCCGACGTCGACGAACCAGCCCGCGAGCGGCGCGCCGTTCACGGT
>CAYGST010000310.1:0-6074 GCA_964352415.1 uncultured Planctomycetaceae bacterium
CGCTGGGCGGTCGCCTGGATGTTCGCGTCCGCACCGGGGTCGGATGCGGTCAGCGGGGCTCCGGCCAGCCGCGGGCAGGTCAGTCGAGCTGGAGCACGTCGGCCTGCAGGCCGTCGAGCATGCGAACCACGAGTCGCGCAACGCGGCGGACCTTGTCGTAGTCGATCTTGTCCGGCGTGTCCGTCAGCTGGTGGTAGTCCTCGTGCACGTCCGAGAAGAGGAAGGCCACCGGGATCTCGAGGTTGCGCGAGAAGTTGGCGTGGTCGGAGCGGCTCCAGTAGGCGTCGGCGCTGGCGAGTTCGTCGAAGCCCTCGAAGGCCCGGTTCTGCTCGGCCAGGCGCGTCAGGCCGTTGTAGGCCTCGTGCTCCGAGGTCGGCGTGATCATCAGCTTCTCGGGCGCGTTGCGGCCGACCATATCGATGTTGATGTTCAGGATCGGCGTCATGCCCTCGGGCAGATAGGGATCCTTGGTCCAGGCGGCGGAGCCGAGCAGTCCCTTCTCCTCGCCCGAGACCCACAGGATCATCACCGTGCGGCGCATCGGGCCGTAGTGCGTCAGCGCCTCGGCCACGTTCAAGAGGCACATCGAGCCCGAGCCGTTGTCGTCTGCGCCGTTGAAGACCTCGCCGTCTGCGTTCGTGCCGACGTGGTCGTAGTGCGCGGAGAGCAGGATCACCTCGTCCTTCAGCACAGGGTCGCTCCCCGGCCAGATCCCGATCACGTTCTCGAGCTCGGCCTTGGACTGGTCGTCGACCACGCGCGCTTCGCGGAGCTCGGCGTCGATCGCGTCGCCGGCCTTCGGATCGTCCAGGCCGCCCAGCTGGAGCAGCGTCTGAGTCGCGTCCTCGGTGATGTAGACGTAGGGGATGCTGCGGCTCTCGCCCACGCTGCCGCGGCTGAGGCGCGACTTCGTCATGTCCGCGGTGTACTCCTCGACGCGCGCCGTCATCGCCGCTGCGTCGATGCTCGTCCCTGGAGCGACGAGGATCCCCGCCGCCTTGCCCTTGCGCGCCACGCTGATGATCTTGCCTCGATCGACGCCCTCGTCGGCGCGCACGAGCATCCAGTGCCCTTCGAGATCGATCGCCTCGACCTCTGCATCGCTCAGCGCGCCGGCGTAGACGATGCCGTTGGCGGAGACGTCGTGCACGGTGGGGCGCCGGCCCGAGAAGGTGTAGTGCTCGCCCAGGCGCATGCGCAGCTCGCGGCCCTCGACCGTCGCAGTCAGATGCGAGGCGACGTCGTCGACGGCCACCATCGGCAGCTCGTACTCCCAGAACCAGCTGCCTTCCTGGGCACCCGGCTCCCAGCCGAGGCGCCCGAGGCGCGCTGCCAGGAAGCGCGCGGCGATGCGCTGCTCGGGCGACGGCGTGTCGCGCCCCGCCATCTCGTCGGACGCGAAGAAGTGCAGGTCGGCGGCGATGTTCTCGGTCGAGATCGAGTCCAGCGCGGCGCTCAGCGCTGTCGGCTGGAGTGCGACCGGAGTGGCCTCTTCGCCGCTGAAGGCGAAGGCCGCGGCGCCGAGCGACAGCGCGGCGAGAGTGAAGAGCGGAGTTCTCATGGGGCGTTCGAATGGGGATCGGGGGATCGAAGGCGGACCACTGTAAGCGTCGGCGCTGGCGCGACCAGCCGGACGGGGGGTTTCGAACCGGGACGTTACGCGGATGCCGGGCTCCCGATGAGGGGCGCCTGGGCCCCCGCGAAGGAGCCCCCGGCACACGCCTCGCGTCAGGGGCAGCCCTGGGAGCAACCGATCGGACTGCCCGGCGGAAGCGAGCGCGGCGCGGACGGCGGGACGTCCGCGTCGCTGGTGCGGTTCAGGAAGCGCTCGATCCGGCGCTGCAGCGCCGCGCGGGTCGCATCGCTCCCGGGCCCGTCGCCGTTCCAGATCCGCAGGAGAGTGCCCAGCCGCGACTCCACCTGCGCGCGCACCCGGGCCGAGGCGGAGCGGTCGGCGGCGAGGCGCAGCAGCTCGTCCACGACGACCTCGCGCAGCACGGCGCGCAGCTCCGGGTCCGCCGGCACGAGGGGGTCGCTGCCGACCGCGACGAGCTGCTGAAGAACTTCGTCCACGGAGAGTTGCTTGTCGTCGTGCGCCGCCTGCTGGCGCACGCGCTCCAGGCGCTCGGGGACGAGCAGCGGCTGGACGACGAGGCGCGCGGCGGCTTCTGCGAGGCCGTACTCGTCGAAGGTCGGCGCGCTGCGCCCTGCGAAGACCTCCCGGCGGCGCCCGGGGACGACGGTGCGCGGCGCGAGCAGCGCGCGCGCGTTCTCGGGCAGCGTCAGGGTCGCGGGCAGCGCGAGCAGGAGCGCGACGAGCGCCGCGCGCTGCTCCGTCGCCGGAACGACCGCTGGCGCAGGTCGCCCGTCGCCGACGAGAGCGTGCGTGTAGGTCCGCCCTCCGACGAACTTCGCCGCTGCGTCGACCTGGTAGCGGTGGAGCAGGAAGAGCGGCAGCAGGACCTCTTCGTAGAACGACGTCGCGCTGCCGTCCGCGAGGCGCTCCGCGTCGAAGGCCTCCAGCGCGACCTCGCGCGCGGCCAGCACGTTCGACAGCCCGACCAGCGCGTCCTCGCCGTCGTCCCACAGGTTGGCGCGCGGGTCCGCGGCGCCCGCCGGGCGCGCGTCCTGATCGGAGAGGTAGACGAGGCCCGCGTCCTGCGCGGCGCGCGCGCCGTCCCGCGGCGTTGCGCGCTGATCGCGGTAGAGCTCGCTGATGGCGTGCCGGTCCCAGGCGCCGATGCCAACCGCGTAGGCGCTCGCGAGCGAGAGCGTGCGCGCGCCGTCCGCGGCCTCGCGCACCTCGATGCGCGGCGGCGGGTAGTCCATGACCGATGCGCGACCGTAGGTGCTCGCCGCGAAGTTGTGCGCGAGCCCGAGCGTGTGACCGACCTCGTGGGCGGAGAGCTGGCGGATGCGCGCAAGCGCCGCTTCGACCGGATCGTTCGGTCCCCCGCCGCCGGTCCCCGCCGTGCCGACGAGACCCTCGAAGATCAGGCGGTCCTGGCGCACGCGCAGCGAGCCGAGCGACACGTGGCCCTTGATCTGCTCGCCGCTGCGCGGGTCGGTGACGCCGCCGCCGTAGGACCAGCCGCGACTCGAGCGATGCACCCACTGGATGACGTTGTAGCGCACGTCCAGGGGATGCGCGCCCTCGGGCAGGAGCTCGACGCGGAAGGCGTCCTCGAAGCCGGCGGCCTCGAAGGCCTCGTTCCACCAGCGCGCGCCCTCCACGAGCGCCGAGCGCACGGGCTCGGGCGCGCCGCGGTCGACGTAGTAGACGAGCGGCTCGACCGGCGGCGAGAGCGCGCGCTCGGGGAACTGCTTCACGAGCCTGTGGCGCACGGCGTACTCGACGCGGTTCGGCTCGGCGGGGTGCGCGGCGAGATCCGTGAAGCCGCGCGCGAGGCCGCCCGCGCGCGGGTCCCACGCGAGCGGCGCGTAGTCCGCGTCCGGCAGGCGCACCAGCGAGTGGTGCTGGACGAGCGTGACGGCGTCCGCGCTCGGCGCGACCTCGCGCACTTCGCGGCCCGCGCCGTCGGCGGCGAAGGTCAAGAGCGCCTCGAACTCGAGGTTGTCGGGGAAGGCGAGGACACTGTCCGGCAGCAGCGCCGAGCGCTCTGCAGCGAGACGAAAGCTCCCGCCCGAGCCCTCCATCGAGCGCGCGCTTCCGTGCGCGTCGCGCACGACGAAGTCGGTGATGTCCACGAGGCGCGCGCCGTCCGCGCTGATGGCTGCGACCTCCCCCGCCCACAGCACCGAGGTCGCGAAGGACTGCTCACCGGCGCGTCGCTCGAAGGCGTCGCTCGAGACGGTGCGGAACGCGAGGTTCGGCTGCTCGAGCAGCACGCGCTCGCCGACCTGCCGGAAGCGCACGACCCGCGACGCTCCGAGCTGGCCACGGTCGAGTCCGATGTCGTTCGAGCCCAGACCGACGGCCAGCCCTTCGACGTACAGGCACTCCGCGAGCACCCCGTCCGCCGGCGCGGGCAGCTCGAGCATGACGCGCGCTGCGGTGCGGTCCAGCCAGCACGGGAAGAGTCCGTCCAGTCGCTCGAGGTCCTGCGTCAGAGTCGCGTACTCACCATCGGAGGTCACCGTGGTGGTTGCGTTCTCGCGCTCCGCTGGCCCCGCGCAGGCGAGGAACAGCAGGGTGAGGATCCAGGTGGGCAACGTGCGGCGGTGATTCGTCATGGGCTCGGTGGGCTGCGACTCCATGGGCCGCGCGGTCGGAAAAGGGCCGTCTACCGTACTGACCGCCGGAGGCGAGCCGCTACAGTCTCGCCCATGAGCTCCGCAGTCCCGCAGGTCACGCGTGACCTGCTCAAGTACATCGACGCCTCTCCGTCTCCCTATCATGCCTGCGCCACCGCCGCGGCCGAGCTGGAGGCCGCGGGCTTCCAGCAGCTGTCGGAGGTCGACGCCTGGGACGCGAACGTCGCGGGTAGCTTCTACGTGATTCGAGGCGGCAGCCTCGTCGCGTGGATGCTGCAGGACCACCACCGCCCGTGGGTCGGCTTCCGCATCCTCGGAGCGCACACCGACAGCCCGAACCTGCGCGTCAAACCGCGCCCGGACACGGGCCTGGCCGGCTTCCGTCAGCTCGGCATGGAGGTCTACGGCGGCGTGCTGCTGAACTCCTGGCTCGATCGCGACCTCGGCCTCTCCGGACGCGTGCAGGTCAAACAGGGCGAAGGCTTCCGCGAGGTGCTGTTCCACATCGACCGCCCGGTGATGAAGGTGCCACAGCTCGCGATCCACCTCGATCGGGAGATCCACACGAAGGGGCTGCTGCTGAACAAGCAGACGCACATGATGCCGATCTGGGGCCTCGGCGAGCCCGACGAGCGCGGCTTCCGCGAGTGGCTCGGAGAGGAACTCGACGTGGAGCCGAGCGAGATCCTCGCCTGGGACGCGATGGTCCAGGACGTGCAGCCCTGCTCGATCTTCGGCGTGGACGACGAGTTCGTCAGCGCGCCGCGGCTCGACAACCTGGCGTCGAGCTTCCTCTCGCTGCGCGCTCTGATCGCCGCGGCGAAGAGCGGCGTGGCCCTCGAGTACGCGCCCGTCATCACCCTCTTCGATCACGAGGAGATCGGCAGCGGCTCGCGCGGCGGCGCCGCCGGTCCGATCCTCGGCGACCTGCTCGAGCGCACGGTGCTCGGACGCGGCGGCTCGCGCGACGACTACCACCGCGCCATCGCAGGCTCGCTGTGTGTCTCCCTCGACATGGCCCACGCCACGCACCCGAACTACCCCGAGCGGCACGACCCCGACCACAGCCTCGCGATCAACGCGGGTCCGGTCATCAAGGTCAACGCGAACCAGCGCTACGCGACCGAGAGCTCGACCGAGGCCGAGTTCGAGCTGGCCTGCCGCGCAGCCGACGTCCCCGTGCAGAAGTGGGTCATGCGCACCGACATGGCCTGCGGCTCGACCATCGGGCCGATCACCGCTCAAGGCCTCGGAATCGCTTGCGTCGACGTCGGCGGGCCGATGCTCGGCATGCACTCCGTGCGCGAGACCTGCGGCTCCCTCGACTCCGACTACATGCTGCGCGCGCTCGCGCACATCCTCGTCTAGTGACCCGGCCCTGAAGGACGCAGGCACGAGTCTGCTCGCGTCGGACGCGGCCGCGGGGGTAGGCTGCGGGGCATGATCCCGCTGCAGATGGACCTCCGGCGCCGAGGCGCAACGCCCTCCCTGCTCGTCGCGCTGGCGTTCGCAGCGGCCTGCTCGACGGGCGCCGCGCCCACCGCCCGGGAGGTGCAGGTGCACTCGCGCGCCAGCGCGAGGCCCAACGTCCTGATCGTCATGACCGACGACCAGGGCCTCGGTGACTTCGGCGTCATGGGCAACCCGGTGCTCGAGACGCCGCGGCTCGACGCCTTCGCGAAGAGCTGTCCTAACGTCGAGCGCTTCTACGTCAGCCCCGTCTGCACGCCGACGCGCGCCAGCCTGATGACGGGCCGCTGGAACTACCGCACGCGCGCGATCGACACCTACATCGGCCGCGCGATGATGGAGCCAGCGGAGGTCACGCTCGCCGAGGTCCTCGGAGAGGCGGGCTCCAG
>CAYGST010000311.1:0-6059 GCA_964352415.1 uncultured Planctomycetaceae bacterium
CGGCTCGAGCGGAGGTCGTGATGGCCGAGCCGCCCCCGGGGGATCCCGCCTCCGAGCAGGCGCCGCAGCTGGCCCACGTCGTCGGGCGCTTCGTGCTCTCCAACGGCGGGCCAGCCAGCGGGGCGACCGTGCAGCTCCGCGGCTGGCCCTCGAACGACGACGAGGTGCGCAAGTACGGCGCGCCGAAGGACTGGACGGACCCGACCGGCGTCACCGACGCCGACGGCCGCTTCGACCTCGAGCTCGATCCGCCGCGCGCCTACCAGTTCATCCTCGACGCCAACTACCCCGGCCACGCCGAGATCTCCTGGCGCTGGCACCATCTGCCGAAGTCCGAAGTCACGGACGTCGGCGAGCAGACGTTCGTCCCGACCGGCGTCGTCGTTGGACGCGTCAAGCAGACCGACGGCAGCTCGACGCGCGACTCGTGGCGGGTCTACGCGGACACGAGCTATCGGCCGACGGGCGCAGGCGCCGACGAGACGCGCGTGAGCACGCAGGCGGACCCCGAGACCGGCGAGTTCCGGCTCGAGGGGCTCCCCGCGGGCTCGGCGACGCTGAAGGCCCACTCCCGCATGGCGAACTGGATCGACGGGCCCGTCGTGCAGGTCCGTCCGAACGAGGAGGTCTCGGCCGACATCGTCTACGACGGCCCGGACCTCAGCCGCACGATCACGGTCGTCACGTTCTGCCGACCGTTCTTCGTCTTCAACACGCCCGACGAGGGTCGCATCGTCTGTGTCGACGCCGTGGGGAACGAGCGCGAGGTGACCAAGATCGAAGGATCATCGCAGAGCCACGCCGTCGGCGACCTCGATCCCGGGAGCTACACGATCCGCGTCGAGAGTCCGCTGCACGCTCCCTGGTCTAGGAGCGGAGTGACGCCCGGTCAGCGGATCAACGCGAACCTCTCGGGCAACGCCGCCGCGAAGCTGCGCGTCGTCTCCGCCGAGACGGGCGAGCGGGTCGAGGGCTATGGCGTGGACCTGCGCTTCGAGGACGCGAACTTCTCGCCCAACGTCTTCACGGTGCTGGCGCTGGACGGCGATCCGCCTGCGGGCGGCGTCTTCGGCGGTCTGATTCCGCGCGACTCCACGCTGATCGTGCGCGCGCCGGAATACGCGCCGTGCGAGGTCTCGCTGGCCGGACTCGAGGTGGGCGAGACGCGCGCCGTCACGGCGTCGCTCGAGCGCGAAGCGAAGGTGCGCGTCGCGGTGCTCGACGGCGCTGGGAAACCCGGCGCAGGCGCCAAGGTGCACTTGCACCCGCACCGGGCCGGCTACGACCCGGACGACGTCTTCTCGTGGCCCGGCTCGATGTCGGGGAACTCGAGGTTCGAGAGCCGCTCACGGCGCGGCGTCGCCGACGAGGCGGGCCGGTTGACCCTCGACGGGCTCGCCGCCGGCGACTACGACCTGCGCGTCTCGCTGGGCGCCGTCTCGGTGGTGCGCGAGCACCTGATCCTCGAGGGCGGCGTCGACGAGCAGATCGAGGTGCGCATGCCCGGAAGCGGCGCGATCGCGGGCCAGCTCCTGTTCCCGCCCGAGATGGCCTTCGACGGCCTGTCCATCTGGGTCTATCCCACGCGGCTGCACGACGTGACGAACCCGTACTTCCGCGAGGCCAAGGAGGCCGTCGAGGCCGAGCTCGACGCGGACGGTCGCTTCCTCGCCGAAGGGCTCAACGCCGAGGAGCACATCGTCGAGCTGCGCCTGCGGCCGACGAGCTTGCCGTCGAGCTCCAGCTCGAGCTCGGCGACGCAGCCGGGCGAGGTCGAGCTGGGCCGCGTGGCGGTCGTGCCCGGCACCGTGACCCGCCGCGAGTTCGACGTCACCGATCTCGCCCCCGGCTTCATCGAGCTGGAGGTCACGCTCAACGGCGCACCCGCCGCGGGGCTCGTCGTCTTCGCGAAGCGCTCCGAGAGAGCCAACCACCAGAACGCCGGCGGAATGCTCGACACGAACGGTCGGCTGCGGCTGGGGCCGCTGTTCGAGGGCGACTGGTCGGTGCAGCTCTATCAGCTCGACAGCCCGTGGCGACACGCCGTCCCCGGCTCGCTGCGCGTCTCGAAGGGCAAGGCGGCGCCGCTGCGCGTCGACCTCGTCACCGCTCGTGGACGCGTTCGACTCCTGCACCAGGACTCGGGCGAACCGCTCGCGCAGCAGCAGGTGCGGGTCAACGGTCGATCCGTCCCCGGTACGGATGCCGAGGGCTGGCTGGAGCTCGAGCTGCTCCCCGGCGACTACGAGATCGTCGACGCAGCCGCGAGCTTCTTCCGTCCCGAGTCAGGCTCCGCGAACTTGACCTGGACCGCGGGCGGCCCGGCGCAGGACGAGCTGGAGCTGCCGCTGGTCGAGGACGGAGAATAGCGCCCCAACGCGCCGACGTCGCGCTCACCCCCGCCGCACCGTCACGCGTTCTTGCCGTGGCACTTCTTGTACTTCTTGCCGCTGCCGCAGGAGCACGGGTCGTTGCGGCCAAGCTTGGGCGCGTTGTGGATCACGGGCTTCTGCTTCGGGTGGTGGTGGCCGTGGTGCGCGTTGTGGCCCGTGCGGACCGTGTCGAGGAACTCGTCGGTGGTCGCCGACAGGCCGTGCTTGAGCTCGAAGAGGTTCGCGACGACGGCGACCTCCTGCAGGTGCTCGACGTAGGCCTCGAGCACCGCCGGCACGTGGGCCGCGAGCGGGTCCTTCTTCTTCATCCGCTCAGGGAGCAGGTGCCCGAGCGCGTGGTGCATGTCGTGCCCGTCGAGCTCGCGCGGCTCCTTGCCGAGGTCGTCGTAGCAGATCGTGAGGAACAGCTCGGAGATCTTGCGGACCTGGGCCGGCGAGGGTCCGTCGAGGGCCTTGGCGTGCTCGGAGTCGAGGAATCCGGCGAGGTCGAGGGTGATGCGCTTCTCGGTCATGCTGGGGAGTCTAGCGGATCGGTCGGGCGTCGGTCTCTCGCCGTCGCAGGACAGTCAGGCTGGTTGCGGCTAGGCTGGCGGGCATGCTTCGCGCCCTCGCTCTCACCCTCCTCGCTCTCTTCGCGCCCACGACGCCGCAGGAGCCCGCGACTCCGCCCGAGACCGCGGCGTTGCTCGCCCCATGCGGCACCTGCGAGGGGGCCGCGTGGGTCTCGATCGAGTGCTCGCACTGCGACGGTGACGGCAAGGGTCCGTGCGTCAACTGCGCGGTGAACCTGGTCGCCGAGGCGAACGCGCGCGCCTTCGCGGTGCACGCGCTGACCGACCCCGAGACCAGCCGCGAGCTGAAGAGAGCGACGGAGGACCTGCAGGTGCAGCTGAAGGGCCTGCAGCGAGTGACGGGCTTCGGCCGCTTCCGCGGCACGCCAGGGGCGATCGGCTGCGTCGGTCGCTGCAACAACGGGAAGGCGTTCCTGAATCGCGGCCTGCCCTGCAAGGCCTGCAAGACGAAGGGTGAGCTGAAGTGTCCGGACTGCAAGGGCAAGGGCGAGACGGCCTGCGCCCTCTGCAAAGGAAACAGGCGCCGGACCGTCCCGTGCCCCGAGTGTCTCGGCGCGACGAAGAGCCCGGACCCGCTCTCGCGGACGATCGACGCGCAGAGCTGCCCGTGGTCCGCGGATGCCCCTTCGCTCGCCTGCAACGTCTGCGACGAGAACGGCGACCGCGAGAACCGCTGCATCCCTTGCGCAGGCAGCGGACACGTGCCCTGCTCGAAGTGCTACGGCACGAAGAAGAGCGGGTGCAACAAGTGCGCGAGCACGGGCGACCTCTCCTCCTACTTCGCGAAGAAGGACTCGAATCGCTGCGACAACTGCAACGTCAAGGGCGTGCTCGACTGCGAGGAGTGCGAGGACGGGACGTCGGTCTGCGAGCCGTGCCAGGGCAAGGGGATCGTCCCCCGCGGTTGTTTCACCTGCGGCGGGAAGAAGCTCGGGCTGTGCGACGGCTGCTTCCTCGGCTCCTCACAGGCCTGGGAGGTGACCGCGGAGCGGCTGCTCACCGCCGACAAGGTCGCCGAAGCCGTCGCGCACCAAGTCGTCGCCGTCGACCGCACGAAGAAGCGCAGCGCGGCCGAGCTCGCGGCGATCGAGGACGACAAGGTCCGCCGCAAGCGCAAGCGCGCGCTCGACCTGCAGCTCAAGCGGCTGCGCATGCGCCTGGATGAGATGGAGCAGGCCGCGCCGAAGTAGCGCGCCCCGCGCGCGCCGCTCAGCCGTGCGCCCCGCACCACGGCCGGCAGCTCCTTGCCGCCTCCTTCGCCGCCGCCGACTGGCACCACAGGATCAGGTTGCGGCGGCGACCGCGCAGGATCGAGTGGACGCCGTGGCGGTGGCGGCCCGCGTGCAGGATCGCGGTGCCGACCACGTGCTCGAACTCGATGGTCTCGTTCGGCGTGGAGCCCGTCTGGCGGTGCTCGTCGCAGCGCAGGCCGCGGAAGTAGAGCTCCGAGCCGCTGAAGCTCTCCCCCAGGCAGAGGTTCAGCGTCACGGCGCTGTCGTCGACGTGGAAGCCGAGGTCGTCGTCGGCGTCCGCGCCGCCGTACTCGGCGAGGAAGCCGTACTCGCCGTCGAGCTCGGTGCCACCGACGTCCGCGTAGTGCAGCGCGGCGAGCGGCGCGACGAGCTGCTCGCGCAAGCTCTGCAGCAGCGCGCCGAGCCCGAGCTCCCCTAGCACTGCGCCGTAGCCGTGCATCGAGTTCGGCGTCGCTCGCGTCGCGCCAGCGGCGCGGGCGTCCGCGTGACGCCGATCGACCTCGGCGAGCAGCCGCGCGCAGGCGCGCTCCCGCAGCAGCGGGAACGCGAAGACCCGCGGGCCGACCTCCGCGAGCAACGAACCCGCATCCGCGGGCTCGGCCTCGAGCGCGCGGAGGAGCTCGGGCGCGAACGGTTCGGGGCCCAGCAGGCCTTCGGGGTCGAGGTTCGGGAGCGTGGACATGACGGCGGGGCGCCAACTCTAGCGGAGAGAGCCGCCGTCCGAGCCCGGCTCAGCGCCGCGAGAGCACGACCAGTGATCGCGTGGAGCTCTCGAAGCAGTGCACGCGTGTGCCCTCGCGAAACAGCCGGACGTGCGACTCTTGAGTCCCCGCGGGGAGGAGCAAGCCCGTGGGCCTCTCCACCATCGTCTCGAAGTCGATCTCGACCAGCGGCGCAGTGAGCCGCCCAGGTTCCGCATCCGGAAGCGCCAGCAGGCGCTCGTCGCTCGCGAGCAACCAGCGGAGCGGCGTTCGAAGGCGCTTCGACGCCACCGCGACCCGACCATCGGGCTCGATACGCGTCAGGGTCTCGTGGTCGGGCCGCGGTGGTGTCACGTAGCCGCGTCGTGGCCCCGGTGGCGAGGCACACCTCATGACAACGGAGCGCCGCTTCGGAGACCCCTGCACGATCCAGACAGCCCCGGACTCGGTCACGGACAGGGAGTCCAGCTCCGGGAACACGGCCACGCCGCCAGCCCTCGACCGCGCCCAGTGCACGGGCCGCAGCCGCTCGTCGAAGAACAGAACTCCGCCGCGCAGGACCGACCACAGTCCGTGCGCCGTCGATGCCGACGGCTCGCCCTCGAGGTCGAAGAGCCAGGGTCGCTCGGCCTGCGAGGGCCCGTCGGTCAGACTCAGGAAGCGGTGCACCTTGCGACCCGTGTAGCCCAGGCCTCGATTCAGCACGCTGACCTCGCGCCCCCACCAGATCGCGTCGCGGTGGAGACCGACCAGCCGCCCGAACTCCCCGCGATCTTCGTGCGGCCACTCCCGCGGCGGCGCCAGGGTTCGCACGTGGGCACCGCTCCCATCGAAGACGTGGACCTCGCACGTGTCGGCGTCCTGAACGAGCAGAGTCTCGTCGGGGAGGTGAGCCACCCTCCCGATCCGCATGGGCTCCTCGTCGCGGGCCGGGAGCTCGAGCTCGATGCGCTCGGCCACGAACCAGAGGTCGAGTGCCGACTCGGGTCCGCCGCGCGCGTCCGCGACTGGCGCGTCCGCGACCTGGGCGAAGGCGGGGCTGGCGAAGAGTAGGGAGGCGGCGGCCGTGAGAGCGGCGGCGCAGCGTGCGACGGCGAAGGGCTGGGGCGAGCGCATGGAGCGCTACGGGGGCGGCGGACC
>CAYGST010000312.1:0-6030 GCA_964352415.1 uncultured Planctomycetaceae bacterium
GTTCAGGATCCAGTCGTTGCCGTCCCGGACCGCGGTCGTCGTCATGCCGCCCGGGTTCGAGCCGAAGTCCGGCTCGGTCAGACCGAAGCAGCCGATCGCCTCGCCGCGCGCGAGTCGCGGCAGCCACTCGGCCTTCTGTGCGTCGCTGCCGTAGGTGAAGAGCGGCCACATGACGAGCGAGCCCTGCACCGAGACGAACGAGCGCAGCCCCGAGTCGCCGCGCTCGAGCTCCTGGCAAATCAGCCCGTAGGCGACGTTGTTCAGGCCGGCGCCGCCGACGGACTCGGGCAGGTTCGAGCCGAACACGCCGAGGCCCGCGAGCTCGGGGGCGAGCTCCATGGGAAACGTGCCGGCCTCGAAGTGCTGGGGCACGAGCGGCAGGAAGCGCTCGGAGACCCAGGCGCGCACGGCGTCGCGCGCCATGCGCTCCTCCTCGGAGAACTGGTCCTCGAGGGCGTAGAAGTCGAGTGCGCGGAAGGCGGCCATGGGCGTTCAGAGGACGGTCGAGGGGCGGGAACGGGCAGTCTACGCACGCGCTTCTCGCGCAGAGGCGGAGCCGCCTGAAATTCGCCGGCGCCGAATCCCAGAGCAATTGCCGGTGGCGAGCGGTGGGATCGGGCGGGGCCCCGCGCCATGCTGTGAGCCCTGCGCCGGCGGCAGACTGCCCTGCGCCAGCGGCGGCAAGCCCTGCGCCGGGGCCGAACGACTTCACATGGACGCCATCCCCTGTCGACTCTGCGGCTACGACGCCCCCGGAGCGGACTGCCCCCACTGCCGCTTCGCGACCTCCACGGGTTCGCTGCGCGACGAACGGGTCGGTCCCGTGCAGGCGATCGTCGATGGGGCGCGCGCCGTCCCGATGGGGCTCTCGCTGCTCGTCTCGACGCGCGGCGTGAAGCGCTACCTGATCCCGCCGGTGATCCTCACGACGATCGCGTTCGTGGTCGCGTTCTGGTGGACGATGGGGCTCGTCGACCTGCTCGTGCAGGCCGTCGAGGTCGAGGACATGGCCGAGCTCGGGCTCGAGGACGGCTGGCTGAAGGTCTCGGTCGTGTGGCTGATGGAGAAGGGCGTCGCAACGCTCCTCGCGCGCATCTCCGGCGTTCTGCTGTGGATCGTGGTCAGCTCGGTGGTCGCTCTCTACATGTTCTCGATCGTCTACGAGGCCATCGCGGGACCGTTCCTCGACGAGATCCAGGGGCGCATCGAGACGCGCTGGTTCGGTGGCAATCCGCGCGACGCGCTGGAGCGCCCCACCGGCATCCCGGTGACGAAGTGCGTGCGCAACTCGGTGATCGCGGGCGCGGTGGGCATCGCGCTGCTGCTCGTTCCGCTCGGCCTCTCCGGCGTCTGGGGCTGGCTCGCAACGCTGCGCTTCACGATCCCGTTCTTCGTCGCGGCGGCCCTCGATCGCCAGTACGCGATCTGGCTCGCCTGGGTCCTGCGCGTCGAGGGCCACCTCCTGTGGGTCTCCATCAAGGCCTCGCTCGTCGTCCTCTTCCTGCTCGTCCTGTTCCTGCCGCTGAAGTTCCTGCCGCTGATCGGATTCTGGCTGTACATGGCGATCGCGGGGTTCTGCACCGCGATCACGCTGCTCGACATCCCGTTCTCGCGGCGCGGCTGGACGCTGACCACGCGGCTCCAGTTCCTCGTGCGCAACTGGCTCGCGATGGTGTCCTTCGGCGGCGTGGCGAGCCTCGTCTTCCTGGTGCCCATCCTCGGCCCCATCGTGATGGTGCCGGCGGCGTCGATCGGGGGCCTGTGGCTACTGGTGCGCCTCGACAAGGACCCGCTGCGGCCCGTCGACCGCCGCCGCTCCAGCCGGCTGCCGAGCCCGCCGAGCCCCGTCGAGGCCGACTGACTCGAAAAAGGCCCGGGGCCTGCTCTTCGCCCGCCGCGCGGCGGATGCCATTCTAGGCGCATGCAGGCCGAGACCCGCGAGCGGCGAACCGTCGCCCCCGACCCGAGCCCCAGCGACGCACGAATGGCGCAGAAGGACGACAGGCTGGTGCTCGGGGAACTCCCGAAGCGGCGCGCGGAGCTCTTGACCGAGCCGCCGCCGGGGCTGCGCGTCAGCCTCGTCGCGCCCGTCTTCGACGAGGAGGACAACCTGCGACCGCTGTACGACAGCGTCGTCGAGGTCTTCGGCGAGGGCGACGACTGGGAGCTCGTGCTCGTCGACGACGGCAGCCGTGACGGCTCGCCGGCGCTCCTGCAGCAGCTCTGCGATGAGGACCCGCGCGTCGTCGGCGTGTTCTTCGCCGAGAACTGCGGCCAGACCGCGGCCATGGGCACGGGCATCCAGCTCGCGCGCGGCGAGCTGATCGCCACGCTCGACTCGGATCTCCAGAACGACCCCGCCGACATCCCCAAGCTGATCGCCGAGCTCGGCGACAACGACGCCGTCGTGGGCTACCGGCAGAAGCGCAACGACAACGCCGTGCGCCGCGCGTCTTCGCGCATCGCCAACCGCGTGCGCAACTGGATCAGCAAGGACCAGATCATCGACACCGGCTGCTCCCTCAAGGTCTTCCGCGCGGAGGCCATCCAGGCGATCCCCCTGTTCGAGGGCATGCACCGCTTCTTCCCGACGCTCCTGCGCTACCACGGGTTCAGCGTGATCGAGCGCCCGGTGTCGCACCGCCCGCGTGTCGCGGGGGTCAGCAAGTACGGCGTGATGAACCGCGCCTGGCGCGCCTTCAAGGATCTGCTCGCCGTCCGCTGGATGCACGGGCGCATGATCCGCGTGCCGATCGCTCGCGTCTCCGGGCGCGACGACGCGTAGGCGCCGCGTGCCCCGCCGAGCGCGATGAGCGTCTGGGAGTGGGTCGGCGCCGCCGGACAGGCGCTGTTCTTCGGGCGCGTCGTCGTGCAGTGGCTCGCGTCGGAGAAGGCGAAGCGCTCGGCCAACCCGCCGGTCTACTGGTGGCTGTCTCTGGCGGCCTCTGGCCTGCTCGCGGCTGCGACGATCCAGCTCGCGGAGTGGGTGCTGCTGCCCGGGTACCTCGTGAACTCCGCGATCTACGTACGCAACCTTCGACTTGCGGAGAGCCCAGGCGCATCGAAGGGCGGGCTCGGCCCCGTACCCGCCGCGCTGCTCGGCCTCTCCGCGTCGGGTCTCTTGATCTACTGGGGCGTCTCGAAGTCCGACGTGACCGGCAGCGACGTCGGAGTACTGTGGCTCGCGGCCGGCATCGCGGGGCAGGCGATCTGGAGCACGCGCTTCATCCTGCAGTGGTGGCTGTCGGAGCGCGCCGGTTACAGCCACTTCCCCCTGGCCTTCTGGTGGCTGTCCCTCGGTGGATCGCTGCTCAACCTCGCCTACACGCTCCAGCTCGACACGCCGATCTTCTGGATCGGCTTCGTCACGGCCTGGTTCGTGCCGCTGCGCAACCTGATGCTCGAGTACCGGCACCGGCGGCAGTCCACCGGCCCGGCGTCCTGAGCGAGCCGTCCCCGAGTCCGGCGCACTCGAAAGACCGCGCACGGCTACCCCGCGCCCGCGCCGCTGCGTAGGATTCGCGCTCGACCGCCGTCCCTCGCCCGCCACCTTTCGTCCAGGAGAGCCCCCTCGTGAGTCGCTACCTCGTCACCAGCGCCCTCCCCTACGCCAACGGGCCAATCCACTTCGGTCACGTCGCCGGCGCCTACCTGCCTGCCGATGTCTACGTGCGCACGATGCGCATGCGCGGCAACGAGGTCAGCTACGTCTGCGGCGCCGACGAGCACGGGGCCGCGATCACGATCGGCGCGGAGAAGGAGGGCGAGGACTACGCCTCCTACGTCGGGCGCTGGCGCGACGACATCAAGCACATGTTCGACTGCTTCGGCATCGAGTTCGACATCTGGAGCGGCACGAGCATCTGCCCGCGCCACACCGAGTTCAGCCAGGACTTCTTCCGGCAGCTCGATGCGAACGGCTTCCTGCAGAAGCGCACGACGGACCAGCTGTACTGCGAACACGACGACATGTTCCTGCCGGACCGCTACGTCCTGGGGACCTGCCCTCACTGCGGCCATGACCCGGCCCGCGGCGACGAGTGCCCGAACTGCGGCAACTGGCTCGACCCGCTCACTCTGGGCGCGCCGCGCTGCAAGATCTGCGACAACACGCCCATCGTGCGCGCGACGACGCACTGGTACCTCGATCTGCCCAAGCTGCGCGACGAGTACATCGGCGGCTGGTTCGAGGGCAAGACGTGGAAGGCGAACGTGCAGGCCTTCGTCGCGCACATGCTCGAGGACCTGCGCGAGCGCCCGATCACGCGCGACATGAAGTGGGGCGTGCCGGTCCCGCCGGAGCTCGCCGGCGACGAGGAGAACAAGGTGCTCTACGTCTGGTTCGATGCACCCATCGGCTACGTCTCGATGTCGGCCGAGCTCGCGGACCAGCAGGGCGAACCGGACGCCTGGAAGCGCTGGTGGCAGGACCCCGAGACGCGCCTCGTCCACTTCGTCGGCAAGGACAACATCCCGTTCCACGCGCTCGTGTTCCCGTCGATGCTCTACGGCGTCAAGCAGGACTACGTGCTGCCGTGGGCCGTGCCCGCCAATGAGTTCTACAACCTCCAGGGCGCCAAGTTCTCGACCTCCGAGAACCGCACGATCCCGATCGACACGTTCTTCGAGACCTACGATCCGGACGCCGCGCGCTTCCACCTGATCGCGTCGATGCCGGAGAACTCCGACAGCGAGTTCCGCTGGGAGGAGTTCCAGGTCACGGTCAACGCGTCGCTCGCGGACACGATCGGAAACCTCGTGACGCGCGTGCTGCGCTTCATCGACAAGCACTTCGAGGCCGCGGTGCCTCCGCTCGCGGACGCACTCGTCGCCGAGCTGGACAAGGAGCTGCTCGAGGAGTGTGGCCCGATCGCCGACCCCGGCGCCTCGATCGAGGGCTTCCGCTTCAGGCGCGCCGCCGAGGAGCTCGTCGCGAACGCGGCGGCCGCGAACGTCTTCGTCGACCGCCTCGCGCCCTGGGCGCTGCGCAAGACCGACCCGGAGCGAGCCGCGGCGGTCCTGAACACCCTGTGCAACTGGCTGGCCCTCCAAGCACGCTGGATGGCGCCGTTCATGCCGACCAAGGCCCAGGCGCTCTGGACGATGCTCGGGCAGTCGGGCGCGGTAACGGGCGCCGGCTGGCCGTCGACACCCATCGCGGGCGCCTGGCGCACGCTCACGCCCGGCCAGGCCCTTGGCGAGGTCAGCGGCCTGTTCGCCAAGCTCGACGACGAGGCGGTCGCCGCCGAGATCGCCGCGCTCGAAGCGCGTGCCGCCAGCGCGACCTGAGAGCCTGCGAAGAAATCCATCACACCGCTCGCCACGCCTCGCTCGCGCCCAGAGCGGCGTTGCCTCTCCTCCGAAACGGCGCGCGTTGCGCCCGCAGGGCGCCTTGTCGGGACACGATCGCGACGCGCCGAGAAGCGCGAGCGATTCCTTCACAGGCTCTGAGCCAAGGACTGCGCCTGGAGTCCGAAGGCTCCGGGTCGCCTCTGGACGCGCAAGGTGCAGCCCTACTCCCTCGCGAACCGTCCATGAAGAAGGGCGGCCCCCAGCGTGAGCTGAGGGCCGCCCTGTACGCGGCGACTCGGGGACCGAGTCGGGTCAGACGGACTCGCGCAGTGCCTTGCCGACTCGGAAGCCGACACGACGCCCCGCCTCGATCTTGATCGGCTCCCCCGTTTGGGGGTTGCGACCGATCCGTTCCTTGCGCGGCTTGACCTCGAAGGTCCCGAAGCCGCTCAGGGTGACCGAACCGTCCTCGACCAGACCTTTTCGGATTCCTGCGAGAACCGTGTCCACGAGCCCGGCTGCTTGCAGCCGGGACGTCTGGAGCTCTCTGGCGACGTATGCGACCAAATGGCTCTTGTTCATGGACGTGCTCCTTTAGGGACCCTCGGGCCTACTTGCGGCGGGCGGCCTTCTTGCGGGTCGCCTTCTTCTTGGTGGCTTTCTTGCGAGTGGCCTTCTTCTTAGTGGCCTTCTTGCGAGTGGCCTTCTTCTTGGTGGCCTTCTTGCGAGTGGCCTTCT
>CAYGST010000313.1:0-6022 GCA_964352415.1 uncultured Planctomycetaceae bacterium
TGCCGGAGCGTGGCTGAGATGGCGCGCCTGGACGGAGTACGGATCGCGCTGACGCGCAGCGCCGAGGACAACGCCGTGTGGGCCGCACGCCTGAACGCGCTCGGCGCCGAGGTCGCGTGCCTCGATTACCTGGAATACGTCGCCTCCGGTGGCAACATCGAAGGGCTAAAGCTGCTCCTGCCCCACGCCGACTGGCTCGTGTTCGCCTCGCCGCGCGCCGTGCGCTTCACCCTGGAGCTCGCCGCTGGCCTCGACCTCGGCGCCAAGCCCGCCGCCTGCGTCGGCGCGGCCACGGCCGCTGCGGCCCGCGCCGCGGGCTGCCGCGTCGAGCTCGTTGCCCGCGACGCAACCGCCCGCGGCCTGGCGCGCGAGCTGCTCGAGCGCACCGGCAAGGACGAGGTCGCCCTGCACCTCGCCGCCCGCGACGGGCGCTCCGACCTCGAGGATGCGTTCGCGGAGGCCGGCGCGCGCCTCGCGAGCCTCGCGGTCTACTCGACCGAGCCGGCCGCGAACCCCGTGCCGGTGCCGGCGGTCGACGCCGTACTCTTCGCGAGCCCGTCGGCCGTCGCCGTCGCCGCGAGCGCTGGCGGCGTCCCGCCGCAGACGCGCGTGCTCTCCATCGGACCGACCACCAGCGCCGCGCTGCGCGAGGCCCGTCTCCCCGTCCACGCCGAGGCGGCGACCCGCGACCTCGACGGACTCCTGGCCGCGCTCGAATCCAGCGCGGCACCGCAGCACGAACAAAGCAGCGAGCGACGCTCCGCCGAGCCCGGACGCTGAGCGCGCCCCCACCACGACACGATGACCGACCGCCAGCCCTCGATGCGCCACAGACCGCGACGCCTGCGCCGTAGCCCGCTCCTGCGCGACCTCGTCGCGGAGACCGCGGTGCGCGCGGAGCAGCTCGTGCAGCCGCACTTCGTCCTGCCCGCGCAGTCGGGGCGCGAGGCGATCGCCTCGATGCCCGGCATCGAGCGCCAGGGCCGCGACGAGCTCGTGAAGCGCGTCGCTGCGGACCTCGAGCTCGGGCTCCGCTCCGTCCTGCTGTTCGGCCTCGCCGGCGACGGCGAGAAGACGGCGCGCGGCGAGCGCTCCAGCGACGACGACGGCGCGGTCCAGCGCGCGGTGAGCGCGCTCAAGCAGGAGTTCGGCGATGAGCTGCTCGTTATGACCGACGTCTGCCTGTGCGCCTACACCGACCACGGCCACTGCGGCGTGCTCGCCGACGGCGAGGTGCAGAACGACCCGAGCCTGCCGCTGCTGGCGGACATGGCCGTCTCGCACGCGGCCGCGGGCGCAGACGTCGTCGCACCGAGCGACATGATGGACGGGCGCGTCGGCGCGCTGCGCGACGCCCTCGACGTGCGCGGCTACGGGTCGACCGCGCTCATGAGCTACGCGGTCAAGTACGCCTCGGCCTACTACGGCCCCTTCCGCGACGCGGCCGACTCCGCTCCCGGTCATGGCGACCGCAAGAGCTACCAGATGGACCCGCGTAACGCGCGCGAGGCGCAGCGCGAGGCGCGCCTCGACGAGGCGGAGGGCGCCGACATCCTGATGGTCAAGCCCGCGCTCGCCTACCTCGATGTCATCCAGCGCGTGCGCGCGGTCTCCGACCTGCCGCTCGCGGCCTACAACGTCTCCGGCGAGTTCTCCCAGGTGAAGGCCGCCGCCGAGCGGGGCTGGATCGACGAGGCCGGAGTCGTGCGAGAGAACCTCACCTCATTCGTTCGCGCCGGCGCGGACGTCCTCATCACCTACCACGCCCGCGAGGCGCTGCAAGGAGCCTGGCTGTGAGCCCGACCGACCAAGCATTGAACCTGTCCGAGTCCGAGGCGCTCTTCGCGCGCGCCCAGAAGGTGCTGCCCGGCGGCGTGAGCTCTCCGGTGCGCGCCTTCGGCGCCGTCGGCGGCTCTCCGCCCGTGCTCGTCTCCGCCTGCGGCGCGCACACCAAGGACGTCGACGGCAACGTGTACCTCGACTTCGTCGGCTCCTGGGGTCCCTTGATCCACGGGCACTCCGCCGAGGTCGTCACGGAGGCCGTGCTCGCCGCCGTCAAGCAGGGCACGACCTTCGGCGCGCCGACGCCGAACGAGATCGGGCTCGCCGAGCGCATCTGCGGCATCTACCCGGGGCTCGAGCGCGTGCGCTTCACCTCGTCCGGCACCGAGGCCGTGATGAGCGCGGTGCGCCTCGCGCGCGGCGCCACCGGGCGCGAGCTGATCGTCAAGTTCGCGGGCTGCTATCACGGCCACGCCGATTGGGGCCTCGTGGCCGCGGGCTCCGGCCTCGTGACCTTCGGAAAGCCCTCGTCCGCCGGCGTGCCGCCCAGCGTGGCCGACAAGACGCTGGTGCTCGACCTCGACGACGAGGAGGCCTTCGACAAGCTGATGGACGAGCGCGGCGACGAGATCGCCGCCGTCGTCGTCGAGCCGATCCCGGCCAACAACGGGCTGCTCGTGCAGCGCGAGGAGTTCCTGCACAAGCTGCGCCTGCGCACGGCCGCCTGCGGCGCGCTGCTGATCTTCGACGAGGTCATCAACGGCTTCCGCGTCGCCCGCGGTGGCGCGGCCGAGCTGTTCGGTATCACGCCGGACCTCGCGACCTTCGGCAAGGTGATCGGTGGCGGGCTGCCCGTCGGCGCCTTCGGCGGTCGTCGCGACCTGATGGAGCACCTGGCGCCGCTCGGCGCCGTCTACCAGGCCGGCACGCTGTCCGGCAACCCCGTGGCGATGGCCGCGGGCATCGCGGCGCTCGACGCGCTCGACGCCGCGGACGCCTGGAAGCGGCTCGAGGAGCTCGGCGCGGCCTTCGAGGCCCGCGTGGCGCCCGTGCTCGCGAACGCGCCGTTCCCGGCGCAGCTCGTGCGCGTCGGATCGATCTTCTGGATGTCGCTGCAGGACGGCGAGCCGCCGCGCCGCGCGGACCGCATCGACCCTGCCGCCGCCGAACGCTACACGGGCATCTTTCATGGCCTGCTCAAGCGCGGCGTCACGATCGCGCCGTCCGCCTACGAGGTCGGCTTCCTCTCGCTGGCCCACACCGAGGAGCACTTCGACGAGTTCGCGACGAAGCTCGCGGACGCGCTCGCCGACCTCGGCTGAACGATGGGCCTGCCGCTCAAGACCACTCGCACCCTCCAGCTGGTGACGGTCGCCATGCTCTTCACGAGCCTGGCGCAGCTGCTCTACTGGCTGTGGGACGAGGCGGCCTACATGGGCGGCGTGCAAACGAGCCAGTTCGAGCAGTTCGAGCTGCAGGCGATGGCCGGCCAGGAGCTCCTGCGCGACGGTCACACCGAGCGCGAGATCCTGGCCTACTTCCCCACGCTGGTGGTCGAGAACGGCGAGGTGCACACCGACCCCGAGCTGCTCGCGCGGCTCGACGACGAACGCCGCAGCCGTCTGTTCCGCTACGGCTCCGAGGGCACCTTCCTGCTGTTCGTGATCGCGGGCGGCATCGCGGTCCTGACGCAAGCCCTCAAGCAGCCCGCGGAGCTCTTGCGGCGCCAGCAGAACTTCATCGCGGCGGTCAGCCACGAGTTCAAGTCGCCCCTGGCCTCGATCAAGCTCGCGGCCGAGACGCTGCAGCTACGCGAGGTCGACCGCGAGAACCAGACCAAGCTGGCCGGGCGCATGGTGCAGGACACCGAGCGGCTCGAGGCCATGGTCAAGAACATCCTGGATGCGGGGCGCCTCTCGGAGGGTCACCTCGAGCTGCACCCCGAGACGCTCGAGCTCTTCCCGCTGGTCGCTCCGCTGCTCGAGAAGCAGCAACTGCGCGCGAGCCTCGATGGCGTCGAGCTCCGCTCCGACGTCCCCGAGCGCCTCGCGGTGCGCTGCGACCGCGTTGCGCTCGTCACCGTCGTCGAGAACCTCATCGGCAACGCGGTCAAGTCCGTCGCCGCCGCGAAGGGCGGCGCGGTCTCCCTCCGCGCCCGCGCGGATGGCGAGGAGGTCTGCATCGAGGTGCGTGATGAGGGCGTCGGCTTCGACCCCGCCGAGGCGGCCAAGCTGTTCGAGAAATTCTACCGGCCGGGCGACGAGCTGCGCCGGCGCACGGAGGGCTCGGGGCTCGGCCTGTACATCGTGAAGGTCATGGTCGACGCGAGCGGCGGGCGAGTCACCGCCGAGAGCGGCGGCGAGGGACACGGCGCCACGTTCCGGCTTTGGCTGCCGCGCGCGGCAGAGGTGGCGACGTGAGCGAAGCGAACTCCCGCGTCCTGGTCGTCGACGACGAGATCCACCTGGCGCTCGGCATCGCCGAGAACCTGGAGCTCGAGGGCTACGCCACGACGACCGCCGCGGACGGCGAGGAGGCGCTCGCCAGGATCCGCGGCGCCGAGTGGGACCTCGTCGTGCTCGACGTGATGATGCCCAAGAAGGACGGACTCGCGGTCTGCGCCGAGCTGCGCGCCGAGGGCAACAACGTCCCGGTGCTGTTCCTGACGGCGCGCAGCGACCTCGACGATCGCGTGCGCGGCCTCGAGGCCGGTGGCGACGACTACCTCGCGAAGCCCTTCTCGCTGAGGGAGCTGCTCCTGCGCGTCGGCGCGATCGTGCGCCGCACGACCGGCTACCGCGAGCGCGTCGAGGCCTCGTCGCTGCTGGCCTTCGAGGGCAACGCGATCGACTTCAAGAACTACAAGGGCACGGCCTGGGACGGCGCGGAGCACCACCTCACGCACAAGGAGGCGATGATCCTCAAGACCCTCGCCGAGCGCGAGAACGAGGTCGTCTCGCGCGAGGAGATCCTCGAGACCGTCTGGGGCTACGAGGTCTTTCCGTCCACGCGCACCATCGACAACTTCATCGTTCGCCTGCGCAAGCGCTTCGAGCGCGACCCCGAGCGACCGAGGCACATTCACACCGTCCGCGGCGTGGGCTACCGCTTCACCAACCAGCCCGAGACCTCCCAATGAACGCCTCCCCCGAGAACGCCTCCCCGAAGAACGACCGCATGATGAAGGCGCTGCGCGGCGAAGCGACCGACCGCCGGCCGCTGTGGATCATGCGTCAGGCCGGGCGCTACCTGCCCGAGTACCGCGCTCTGCGAAGGTCGAACACCTTCGAGGAGCTGTGCGCCTCACCGGAGCTCTCCGCGGACGTGACGATGATGCCGATGGAGCGCTTCCCGCTCGACGCCGCGATCGTCTTCGCCGACCTGATGTCGCCCGTCGGCGCGCTCGGCATCGACGTGCGCTTCGACCCGGGGCCGGTGATCGACGAGCCCCTGCGGACCGCCGCGTCCGTGCGCGCGCTGCGCGTGCCCGACGCCGAGGAGATCGCGCCGGAGGTCCCCGCGACCCTGCACCTCGTCAAGCCGCGCCTCGACGGCCGCGCTGCCCTGATCGGCTTCGGCGGCGCGCCGCTCTCGATCGCCGCGTACCTCGTGCAGGGCAAGGGCGGGAAGGACTTCGTGTGGCTGCGCGCGCTCCTGCGCGAGGACCCGATCGCGTTCGGCGAGCTGATGGACACGCTCTCGCAGACGGTCGCGCGCTACCTGATCGAGCAGCACAAGGCCGGCGCCGACGTCGTCCAGGTGTTCGACTCCTGGGCGGGCATGCTCTCGCTCGTCGACTACCGTACCCACTTGCAGCAGCACTACGAGAACCTGATCGCGGAGCTGAAGGCCGCCGGCGTGCCGACGATCTTCTTCGCCAACGGCGCGCCGCACCTCGCCGAGGTGCACGCGGAGCTGCCGAGCGACGGCCTCGCGCTGTGCTGGCGCACGAACCTCGGGGCGCTGCGCGAGAAGCTCGGGCCGCACGAGGGCTCGGGCAAGGCGCTGCAGGGCAACCTCGACCCCGCGGTGCTGCTCGCCGGCCCCGAAGCGACGACGCGCGCCGCGGAGTCCCTGATGGCGAACGTCCCGGCCCGCGGCCACATCGTCAACCTCGGCCACGGCGTCACGCCGGACGTGCCGATCGACAGCGTCCAGGCCTTGATCGCCGCGGTGCACGCCGAAGGAGGTGCGTCGTGAGCGAGCGCCCCGTCGACCGCGCGGTGACCGCCGAGCTGCT
>CAYGST010000314.1:0-6019 GCA_964352415.1 uncultured Planctomycetaceae bacterium
CGGCGGCGCGCCCCGGGGGGGGGGGGGGCCGGCCCGGCCCCCCCCCGGGGGCGGCGCGGGGGGGGGGGGGGCCCGACTCTCCGCCGCCGACGCGCTGCGCCCGCGCGCCGGGGCGGCGCTCGGGACGCTGCTGCACGCGTGCTTCGAGGCCGTCGAGTGGCTCGAGGACTTCGACGCGGGCCGCGGGGCCGCCGAGGAGCACCCGACGCTGCGCCGCGCCTCCGCCTCCCAGCGCGCGGAGGCGCTCGCCCTGTTCCACGAAGCCCTCGGCCGCGAGCAGATCGCCGCGGCGCTCTCCCGCGCGAACTGCGCCGCGCCGGACGGTTCGACCCTGGAGGTCCAGAACGAAGCGCGCTTCTCGATCCAGCTCGCGGACGCCGATGGCGCGCCTGAGCTCTGGACGGGCGCCATCGACCGCCTCGTGCTCGCGCGCCGCGGAGACGAGGTCGTCTGGGCCGAGGTCCTCGACTTCAAGTCCGATCAGGTGCGCTCGGGAGACCTCGACGCACTGACCGAGCACTACCGCCCGCAGCTCGAGGCCTACTCACGCTTCGTCCAGGAACGCTACGGCCTCCCGCCGGAGTCCGTCGCGGCGCGTCTGCTGTTCCTGCGCGCGTGAGTACGGCGTGAGTACGGAGCCGCAGCAATCCATTACCTCTTCGCCGTCCCGATACCAGACCTGGTAGCGCTTGGTCTCGCCTGCGGTGACGAAGCCCAGGGCGGCGACGTGGAAGGATGAGGTCCCGTAGCCTTGCTCGTTCGCGATGAAGTCGCCCAGTCGAATCAGGTTCCCCCCCACGCACCGGAGACCGTGTCCCAGCAGGCTGCCCGCACCTTCGGCCAGGGCATCGTCCGCCTGGAAGATCACGCCCGGGCTTCCGGGTGGGATGCCGAAGGCGTGCAGGACGAGCGCGTCGCTGGAGACGCTCGACTCGCCAAGCGGGAACAGCAGAGCGCCCGAGGCGAAGGCGCTGTTGGCGCAGCCGGCTCGACCGCAGTAGCGCGAGCCGTCGTTGTCGTTGCTGCAGGGGCAATCGGTTCCGGTCCCGTCGCCGAAGCAGAAGCTCGTCGGCTCCACCGGTCGGATCAGGCCGTCCAGCTCCGTGGAGAGATCGGCGTAGGCGGCCATCGCCTCCGGGCTTGCTGCGGGATGGAGGTCGTTCAGCTCCAGCGGGTCGGTGCTGAGGTCGTAGAGCTCGTCCGTCTCTCCGAGCCTGCGGATCAGCTTGTAGCCCGCCTGATCTCGAACGGCCGCGCGCGCCGGATCCGCAAGTTCCCAGCACGACTCCCCAGGGGTCAAGCGGAACGAGAAGAAGTAGGAGAAGGCGTGCGTCCGGACCTGCGTCTTCGTCCCCAGCAGGATCGGAAGGAGCGACTCCCCGTCCGTCCTGTAGGTCTCCCAGCTCGGCAGGGTGGCCTCGGCCATCGTCGCCCAGACGTCGACCGTCGACGCCAGCGCGTCCACCTTGGTTCCGACCAGCGCGGCGTCGATCCACGCGGGGTCCAGGTTCTCGGGGTGCGCGCCCACGAGGAGCGGAACCCGGATCCCCTGCTCGTACAGCTTCGACTTGCCGTGAGCCGGGTCGTAGGTCGGCGGAGGCTCGGAAGGCTCCGTCGGTGGATTGAACGGCGAGCTCGGCGTGGGATTCAACGCGAGGCGCTCGGTGCCGTTGTCGGAGCGCACGATCAGGATCGTGTTCGCTCGCTGCTCGGGAGTGAGCGCCGCGACGACCTCGCCGATCGCTCGATCCGAGGCCTCGATCATGGCCTTCATGCGCCGATGAACGAGGTTGTACACGTTCGGGTCGGGGTGGGCCGGGTCTGCCGGGTTGCTGCTCGGCGAGTAGGTCATCGCGCCGTGCGGCGCCAAGGGGAACTGCTCGTTGCCGCGCATCGTGGCCTGCGCATCGAGCTCGGTGTCGGGAACGGCAGCGCGCCAGGGGGCGTGGCCGTAGTGGAACCAGTACCTCAATACGAACGGCGAGGCGTCCGAGGGGAGGAGCGCC
The DNA here is from genome assembly GCA_964352415.1 of uncultured Planctomycetaceae bacterium. Lineage (GTDB taxonomy): Bacteria > Planctomycetota > UBA1135 > UBA1135 > JABACD01. Next base: position 2,007 of record CAYGST010000314.1, read on the forward strand.
AGCGCGTCCTCCAGTTCCTGCGCTCCCATCCAGGTCGTTTGATGAGGGAGCTGCGTCGCGCCGGCGCTGGTCGCGATCGTCTGCGCGTAGTCGTCGTAACCCCCGCCGTTGACGTACCCGTCGTGCTGAGTCGGGTTCGTGAGGCAGCCCCGGTACTCGGTCACGCCGCCCGCTTCCACCGGGCTCATCGCATCTCCTTCGCCCACACCGAGGTGCCACTTTCCCACCTGGAGGTGAACGTAGCTGGTGCCCTCGGCTGCATGGGCAAGCGGTAAGGCGAGCGACTCGGGCCCGAGCGGCACGAGGGACTCGGCATCGACCGTCGCACCGATGCCCGTTCCGTAGGGATGGACCCCCGAGATGACGCCGTAGCGGCCCGTGAGGGACGCCGCACGATCCGCGGAGCAGACGGGATGCGCCCAGGCGTTGCGGAAGGTGACCCCCGCGGCGGCGATCGCGTCGATGTTCGGCGTCGCGGGATAGGCGAAGCCCGCCGGCCATTCGTTCTCGGCGTCGTAGAGCGCCAGGAAGTCGACTCCGACATCGTCGAGCAGGAACTCGATGACGTTGTACGTCGGCTGCACGTCCCCCTCGACCTGTGCGGCACGGGAGCCAAGCGCGAGCGAACTCCCGGACAGCGCGAGCGAAGCGACGAAGCACCCGAAACGGTGACTCGATCCAAGCATGAGATCCTCCCCCCAGAGCGTCCGATGTGGACGACTCGATGGGTTCGAGTATGTGCCAAGGCTCCGGATCCCGCTACGGAACGCGGTCTCGGGGCCCCAGGCGCGCTGTCGGATCGAACAGCGGGCCCGCGTGGAGGCGCTCCGGCTACAGCCCGAAGCGGCCGCGCAGGAACAGCGCCCAGACCAGGACGGCCGCGAGCGTGTACTTGCTGGCGTAGTACAGCTTGCGGTTCATCCGCGTCTTGATGCCGCGGAAGAAGGCCTTGCAGTGGAAGAAGACCGGCGTGATGCGGTTCAGCGCGCCCGGCTTCTCGTCCGCCTCGTTGTGGCTCGCGGTGATGTGATAGACGTGGTCGATGAGGAACTGGTTGAAGCTCCGCATCAGGCGCGTGTGCAGCGGGCGCGTGAAGTCCGCGAACAGGATCAGGCGCGCCTCGTCCGTCGTGTTCTCCGCCCAGTGCACGTAGGTCTCGTCGAAGACGATGTCCTCGCCCTCCTTCCAGGTGTACTCGTCGCCGTCGACCCAGATGCGGCAGCCCTCGTCCTTCGGACAGACGAGCCCGAGGTGGTAGCGCATCGAACTGGCGAACGGATCGCGGTGGCGTCCGAGCTTGCCGCCCGGCGGCAGCATCGTGAACGCGGCCGAGTTCACGTCGGGGATGCCCGCGATCAGCGCGGTCGTCTTCGGGCAGCGTTCGAGCGCCGACGGCAGGAAGTCGCCGTACCACTTCATGTGGAAGCGCTTCCACCCGAGCTTCTTGAACGAGACGAAGGCAAGGTCCTGCTGGCCGGCGTTGTAGTCGATCTGCCCGTCCTCGTAGAGCGCGAGCGCCTCCGCGCGGATCGTCTCCCAGTTGTCCTTCAGCACGCCGAGCTGCGGGAAGCGCGTCGCGGGCAGGAACGGGTCCTTGGGGATCGCCGAGAACAGGTAGAACAGCACGTTCAAGGGCGCGAACAGCCCGGAGTGCTCGGTGAACTGACGCTCGAAGCGCACGCGCGCCTTGCCGCGGAAGTGGACGAAGCAGACGCAGGCCAGATAGACGTACGCCGCGAACGCCCACGGGCTGGGCAGCAGCTCGAAGAGGCTCTCGAGGAAGGTGGGCTCGTCCGTCGGCATCGAGCGCGAAGATCCCACCTCCTGCGCGAGGAAACAACTCCCCCCGTCGCATTCGCGGCGCGCTCCGGCGCTGCGATCGAGACCGGCTCGCAAGGCCGTCGACTGGCCCCATGGCCCCCTGCAGGGCCGCAATGGCTCCGGGCCGCCTCGCCGGGCCCTTGGCGGTGTCGGAGTCGCGATCCGCGCGACGCGTTCGGCGCCTGGAAATCCCCGAGCCGGACGACGCACACCCGCGGATGAGCCGCTCGATCGCACTCCTCGCACTCCTCGCCCGGAAGGCCCCCGGACCCGCCGTCACCGCAGCGCTCGCGCTGCTCCTCCTGATGCCGGGGGGTCACTCGCAGGCGGAGGGCGGCGCGCCGGCGACGCTGGATCGCTACTCCGAGCGGCTCGAGTCCGAGCTCGTCCTGAAGGAGGTCTGGCAGGGCGAGCTCGCGATGACCGACTTCTATCCGCTCGACTACGTGCTGGCCGCCCGGCACGAGGTCGCGGCGAAGCTGCGCTGCGCGGTCGCCGGCGGCCCGCGGCGGGTCGAGTACACGGCGATCGAAGGAGCGCACGCCATCGGCTCGAAGGAGCAGCCCGGGGAGGAGGCGCCGCTCGAGAGCGTGCTCGAGGACGCGGTCGTCGCCTTCCACGACGCGAACGAGACGCGGCTCGTCGAGGGACGTGACGCCGCGAGGCCGCTGCTCGCCGGGCTGTGCGACGGCTTCGACCGCAGCGCGTTCGGCCCGCCCGCCGATCTCGGCAACGCGCCGAGCTGGAGCCTGCGCGACGACGAAGCCCTCGCGCTGTTCGACGCAACCGGCCCGCTCGGCCTCGAGTTCGAGGACCTTGCGGAGTCCGCACAGGAGGTCGTCCTGTTGAGCGCGCCGTTCGAGCTGCGCGCGCTCCTCGCCGGCGACCAGGCGCCACGCGCGGAGCTGGAGCTGACCCGCGGCGAGCCGCGCCTGCGGAACCCGCACGACGAACCGCTCGCCCTCGTCCTGAAGGCCGACGGCGTGAGCGACCTGCTCCCGCAGCTCGTCGAGGCTGCACGCCAGGTCGAGGGTACGGGGCTCTGGGACGGGATCACGAAGCTCGAGGCGACCTGGACGCTCGAGGCGAAGGGCACGGCCTCGTGGGACGCCGAACGACGCGTGCTGCACGACATCGAGCTGGAGGGCGAACTGACGGTGAGCGCCGAGCTCACGTCGCAACCGAACGATCCCGGGCTGGCCGAGAGCACCTTCGTGCTCGACATCGCAGGGACGCTGGCGTTCGTCTCGGAGCACGTGCGCGACTGACGCGCGACGCCCGCGCTACTCCGCCAGGCTCTCGAGCTCTTCCCAGCGCGCGTAGACCGTGTCGAGCTCGGCGCCGAGCGTCTCGAGGCGCGCGGTGTCGGCGCTGATCTCGTCTCCGGTGCGCTTGTAGAAGCCCGGGTCCGCCATCGCCGCCTCGAGCTCGCCCTTGGCGCTCTCGAGCTCCTCGATGCGCGCGGGGAGCGTCTCGAGCTCCTGACCCTCCTTCCACGTGCGGCGCCGCGGTCCCTCCGTGGCGCCCCGCCGCTTGGCCTTCTTCGCGTCGGTCTTCGTCACCGCGGGCGCCGCCGCCGCGGCCGCCTCGCGGCGCCAGTCGGTGTAGCCGCCGTTGTACTCGACGACCTTCCCGTCGCCTTCGAACACCACGGTGGACGTCACGACGTTATCGAGGAACTCGCGGTCGTGGCTGACGACGATCAGCGTGCCGTCGAACTCGACGAGCAGGCTCTCGAGCAGCTCGAGCGTCTCGACGTCGAGGTCGTTCGTCGGCTCGTCGAGGATCAGCAGGTTGCTCGGCCGCGACAGCAGCTTGGCGAGCTGCAGTCGGTTGCGCTCGCCGCCCGAGAGCTTCGTGATCTTCCCGAGCACCTGGGACGGCGAGAACAGGAAGTCGCCGAGGTAGCCGATGACGTGCCGTCCCTGGCCGTTGACCATCACGGTGTCGCCGAAGTCGACGATGTTCTCCTGCACGGTCTTCGCGTCGTCGAGCACCGAGTGCAGCTGATCGAAGCGGCCGACCTCGACGCGCGTCCCCTGGCGCAGCGTGCCGGAGTCCGGCGCGCGCTGACCGAGCAGCACGGAGAGCAGCGTCGACTTGCCCGCGCCGTTCGGCCCGACGATGCCGACGCGGTCGCCGCGCTGCACCTCGAGGTTCACGTGGTCGAGCACCTTCTTCTCCCCGAACGC
>CAYGST010000315.1:0-6018 GCA_964352415.1 uncultured Planctomycetaceae bacterium
TGCTCAGCCCGCACCGCGCGGTCGCGGCGCCGTGTCCCGCGCGGTGCGGGCTGAGCACGACGTTCGGCAGCTCGCCGAACGGGTGCCTGGACGGCGGCGTCGACGCACGCTGCTCCTCGCTCTCCGGGTAGCGGTACCAGACGTCGAGACCGGCGCGCAGGCGCCCGCCCTTCAGCGCCTCGAACAGCGCGTCCTCGTCGCACAGCTCTGCGCGGCCGACGTTGACGAGCACCGCCCCGTCCGGGAGCCGCGCGAGCTCCGCGGCGCCGATCAGGCGGCGCGAGGCTTCGGTCAAGGGCAGCGCGAGGACCAGCGCCGCGCAGTCGGCGAGCAGCTGCGGCAGCTCCCTGGCCGATCGCACGCCGTCGCGCGCCGTTCGCCCAACGAGCTGCGCGCTCATGCCGAGGCCCGCGAGCGCGCGCGCGACGCGCTGACCGATCGCCCCCGCGCCAACGACGACGGCCTTGCCGCCCGCGAGCAGCGGATCGCTCGACTCGGCGTAGCGCGGCCGCCAGTCCCCGGCGCGCAGCGCCTGGTCTGCGGGGACGAGCGTGCGCGCAGCGGCGAGCAGGAGACCGAGCGCGTGTTCGGTCACCGGCGCCGCGTTGTGGTGCAGGTTGTGCACGGCGAGGTCGGGGCGCTTCGACAACGCCCCGTGCGCCGTCTCGCTCACCCCCGCCCAAGGGATCACGACGGCGCGCAGCGCGGGCAGCGCGGCCAGCTGCTCGGGGGTCGGGCGTCCGTCCACGAGCACCGTCACCCCGTCGCGATCGGTCGCGCCGCCTTCCGTGAGTCGCACCGCCGCCGGCAGCCTCTCACGCAGGATGCGCGCGTGCTCTCCGGCCTTCAGGCTGGGATAGTGGACGTGCAGCGTCGTCATGCGGCGCCGAGCGTACCGCAACGAGTCGCGCCACGGACGGGCCACGAGCGCCATGACAAGCCACAGCTTCGCCATCCCCCTGGAGGACGCCCCCGTCGACTCCGTCGGGGCGATCCTGCAGTCACCGAGCGCGGCGAGCCGCGCGCCGGCCGTGCTGTTCGCCCATGGCGCCGGCGCACCGATGGAGTCGGACTTCATGGAGGCGACGGCCGCGGCCCTCGTGGTCGAGGGCCTGCCGGTGATGCGCTTCCGCTACGCCTACACCGAGCGCGCGGCGCGCGAAGGCAAGCGCCGGCCGCCGGACCGCATGCCGCTCCTGGAGCGCGTCCATCGCGCGGCGCTCGACGCGCTGCGCGAGCGGGTCCCCGACCGGCCCGTGATCCTCGCGGGCAAGTCGATGGGCGGCCGCGTCGCGAGCCACCTCGCCGCGGAGGGCGTGCCCTGCGCCGGACTGGCGTTCTTCGGCTATCCGCTGCACCCGCCCGGCAAGCCGGAGTCGCTGCGCTCCGAACACTTCCCGCGCATCGAAGCGCCGAGCCTCTTCCTCCAGGGCACCCGCGACAAGCTCTGCGACCTCGCGCTGCTCGAGCGCGAGGTCGCGCGTTACGGCGCGCCGCACAGCGTGCACGTGGTCGAGGGCGGCGACCACTCCTTCGACGTGCTCAAGCGCAGCGGCAGGACCGAGACCGAGGTCCGCGCGGAGGTCGTCCAGGCCTTCGTGCGCTGGGCGCGAGCGCTCTGATCGCGCCTGCGCTTCGCTCCAGCCGCTCAGGTGTCGCTGAGCGGGTTGCCCTCGAGCCACAGCTCGGGCTTCGTGTTCATCTCGTAGTGGCGCGCGAGCTCGTCCGCGAGCGTCGAGGTCAGGCGGATGCAGTCGCCCTTCTCACGGCCGAAGCTACGGATGTGCACGAGCTCCTCGAGCATGCTCTCCTGGTCCTCGAAGAACGGCACCGGGAACCCCATCCGCGTGCAGATGGAGACGCACCACGTGCCCACGCCCTGGTGCGTGTGGTAGTTGAGGACCAGCGGCAGGTCGCGCTCCACCGCGTTCTTGAGGGCCGGCGCGTAGCGCGGGTGTCCCTCGATCATCTCGATCAGCTTCTCGAACATGGCGGCGGGCAGTCCGTGGTGGAACTGCTTTCGTCCGAGAGCGGTGACCCGTGCCCCGTGGCGGGCCGCGAGAACGCAGTCGAATCGGTGGATTCAGCGAGGCTCTCGCGGACCGCCATGGGTCGCGGGGCGCTGCTTTCGGACGGAATGAGGTTCACCACGGGCGGCCAGGATAGCGCGGTGCCGGACGGCGTGGGTCAGATCCCGAGCGCCTTGCGCATCAACTCGTCGAAGCGGGCCTTGTCGGCCTGACCGTGTTGTGCGTCGACGATGTCGCCGTTCCCGTCGATCGCCAGCGTGACCGGAACGCCGCCCTCCAGACCGAAGCGCTCGTTGATGCGGTCGTAGTCGACGTCGTCGTAGATGTAGACGGGGAAGCTCCAGTCCATGCGCTTCAGGAACTTCGCCATCGTCTCGGTGATCTTGGCCGGGTCGCCCGTCGGGATCATCAGGTCGTAGCTGATGCCGACGACGCTGCCGCCGCGGTCCTCGTACTCCTCTGCGACCTCGAGCAGCTCCGGGAGCTCCTCGACGCACGGGGCGCACCAGATCGCCCAGAAGTTGAGCAGGAGGCCCTCGCCGCGGTGCTTGGCGAGGACGGCCTCGAGGCCCTCGAACTGGACGACTTCGATGGGGTGAGCGGGGTCCGCCGGCTCGCTGGTGAGTTCGAGCTCGGCGGGTGCCTCCGGCGAGGAGGCTGCGGCGCCCGCGTCCCCCTCGCCCGGGCCGCTCGAGCCCTCGCTCCCGGAACAGGAGGCGATGGCGAGCAGGGTGGTGGCGAGGAGGAGGCGGCGCATGTCAGGGATTCAGGAGCGGATTCGGTGAGTTGGCGGTGTCTCCCCACGGGAGACTACTTCTTGATCGAACAGCCGTAGGGCTTCGTCTCGGTCATCGTGGGGCGCTTCTCCGCGAGCACCGCCGTCACCGCGTCGACGACGTAGTTCGTCGCCTTCTCGCCCTTCTGACCGCGGGGGTCGTCGTCGAGCGCGCCGGCGTACTGGATCACGCCCTTCTTGTCGATGACGAAGCAGTGCGGGGTCGACTTGGCCTGGAACATCTCGCTGACCTTGTTGCCGTGGTCGGCGAGCATCGTGTGGTTGAGCTTCGCCTCCTTCAGCTTGGTGCGGATGTTCGTGTACAGCTTCGCGTAGTCCGCGTCCTCGGCCGGCTTCTTGCCGAGTTCGTTCTGGTTGGAGTTGATGCCGACGAGGACGACGTCCTTGCTCTCGGCGTACTTCTTCTCCATGCGAGCGAAGACCGGGTTGCCGTGCTCCTCGTAGGGGCAGCGGTCCGACCAGAAGTGGACGACGACGACCTTGCCGCGCATGTCCTTGAAGGTGTGCTGCTTTCCGTTCAGGTCCGGAAGAGCGAGTCGCTCCGGGACGGTCGAGCCGACGGTCAAGAGCTTGGACTTCTCCTCGTCCTTCTTCTTGTCGTCGCGCTTCTTCTCGTCCTGCTTCTTCTTCTCCTGCTCGACGGGCGGAGTGCCGTCCTGGAAGGCCGACATGGCGGCCGCGGGGGCTCCGAGGAGTCCGGCGACGAGGAGGAGGGAGGTCCAGTTCTGTTTCATGGCGTGTTCCTGTAAGGGGACCAGGGTGAGTTGGTCAGGGTAGGCCACCCCCGCCGAGCCGTGAAGCCGGGCCGCGTCGGGTCCCAGGGGCTTACAGGAGCCTCACGGCGCAGGAAATGCGACGTCCTGGTCCCGACCCTGTGAGGGTGTGGGGAGGGGTTCGACGGAGCTGGGCGTCCGGATGCCCGGGCCCGCGAGTCGTGCCCCCCGAACGCCCCCGCGCTCGCGATGGGACTCGAACGAGGGCAAAAAGGGTCGGCGCTCACCCGGAATGGTCCAGCCCGGGCCCCTGCGGCGAGAATTCACACGTCTGGCGCCCTCGGGACTCGCCCTGACGGCCCCGAACGGTCGAAGAGGGCCCCATGAGGGTCACCAATGGACAGCGCAAGTTCGGCCGCGTCGAGCCCCAGGCTCGCATGGTCCTGCGCGACGGAGAGAGCGGAGAGGTCCTGGGTTCGGTCGCCGACATCAGCTGCGGCGGGCTGAAGCTCGAGGGCACCACGCGCCTGGAGCTGGAGACGGAGGTCGCGATCTCGCTGGAGCTCAAGGGCGAACTCGCGGACCTCGGGCCGCTGGACCTGGTGGCCTGCACCCGCTGGCGACGGGCACTCGACGAGACTGGCCGCTGGCACCAGGGCCTCGAGTTCGTGCAGCCGCTCGAGGCCGACTCGGCCCGCAAGCTCGCGGACCTCGTCTACCGCCTGTCGATCTAGGTTCGGCGCGCGGGCTGCGCCCCTCAGGCTCAGTCGCGGGGACCGCTCGCGCGGGCCGCGCGAAAGCTCTCGTCCTCTGCCGCGAGGCCGCGATCGAGGAAGAAGGTGCCGAAGGGCACGAGCGAGGCCACGCCGATCTTCACCGCCCACCCGAACGGGCGGCCGCGTCCGAGCCAGCCGAGGAGCACCTCGAGCATGAGCCAGACGAACAGCGCGCCGTGCAGCGAGCCGACGACCCGCACCGCGAGCGGGATCCCGGCGAGGTACTTCAGCGGCATCGCGACGAAGAGCAGGACCAGGTAGGACCAGCCCTCGATGTAGGCGCACGCTCGCAGGCGGGCAGTCGGTGCGTCGAAGCGCAGGATCTCTCGCAGCATGGCGGCGGGATTGTAGGCCGGGCGCCGCGCCCCGCACCACCCGGCTTCCGTCCACGATCGATCGGCTCCTCTGGACTCGCCCGCCGTCGCGCCGGCCTCCCCCGCCTTCACGGGCGGATGGTACGCTCGCACGCATGAACCGCCCTCCGTTCCACCTCGCTCTCCCCATCACCAGCGTCGCCGGCGCGCGCGCCTTCTACGGGGAGCTCCTGGGCTGTCCCGAGGGGCGCAGCGGCGACACGTGGATCGACTTCGACTTCCACGGACACCAGCTCGCCCTGCACGTGCGCGACAGCGGCGTGCAGGACCTCGGTACGACGGAGGTCGACGGCAAGGCCGTGCCGCTGCCGCACTTCGGCCTGGTGCTCGAGATGGACGAGTGGCGCGCGCTGGCCGACCGACTCCGGAACGCCGACGTCGACTTCGTGGTCGAGCCCTACATTCGCTTCGAGGGCGAGGTCGGCGAGCAGGGGACGCTGTTCTTCCGTGACCCGAGCGGCAACGCCATCGAGATCAAGGCCTTCGGCGACATCGAGCGCGGCATGTTCGCGCACTGACGAGGCGGCTGAAGACCTCCCCGAGCGGCGCCGCTCCCGAGCGCAGTCGCGGGGGGGTCACAGACCCGAGCCGGTCCCGTAGGCTGGCCCCATGAACCCCACCTACTGGAAGATCCTGGGCGGCCTGCTGGTCGCGAGCGGCCTCGGACTGCGGCTCGTCGCCTGCTGAGGCGACCCCCTCTCCATGCTCAGTTCGGGCATGATCCTCGGCGGCGTCCTCGCCTTCGCCGGCCTCGGCGCCAAGGGCGTTTGAGCACGGCGCGCCCGCAGGCGCTTCGAGAACGAACGCGGGGCCCGGTCGACGACGACCGGGCCCCGCGTTCGTTGCGTTCGCCGGAGGACTCGCCTACCAGCTGATCTCGATCCCGTTCGTCGCGTTGAAGCCCGCCGGCGTGCAGAACGGCGCCGAGTCGCGGTAGTAGCCCTGGTAGACGCGCGTCTCGCCGGTGAGGATCGGATCCCCGGTGGCCGCAGCGCGCATCAGGATCGTCGGATCGCCCGGCCCGGGAGCGACGACCGTGCCGCCGACGACGGCCTTGATGTAGAGCCGGCGCACCGCGCCGCTGCTGCACAGGACGCCGTCTCCGAACGAGACGCCGGGCGTGGTGTCGTTGCGCGCCTGCAGGAACACCACGACCGAGGTCTGCGGGAGCCCCGCCATGGTCAGCAGCACCTCATCGTCCTCGGGGTCACCCGAGGCCACGAGCGCGCCGCCGTCACCACCGCTCGAGTTCGCGCAGCCGCGGCCCGGCGAGCCGTCGTTGCCGCAGGGGCACGGCACCACCTGGGTGCCGTCGCCGGCGCAGAACGG
>CAYGST010000316.1:0-1345 GCA_964352415.1 uncultured Planctomycetaceae bacterium
CGCTCTAGGGCTACGTCGGCGGCGCGGCGGCCAAGATCCTGCCCGTGCCGATGATGAACATCCTCAACGGCGGCGAGCACGCGGACAACAACGTCGACATCCAGGAGTTCATGGTCATGCCCTTCGGGGCCCCCAGCTTCAGCGAGGGGCTGCGCATGGGCGTCGAGGTCTTCCACGCGCTGAAGGCGGTCTGCCGCGAGCAGGGCCTGAACACCGCGGTCGGTGACGAGGGCGGCTTCGCGCCGAACCTCGAGTCGAACGAGGCGGCCATCGGCCTGATCCTCAGCGCGGTCGAGATCGCTGGCCTGCGCCCGGGCGAGGACATCCGCATCGCGATCGACGCGGCCTCGTCGGAGTTCTACGACGACGGTCAGTACTACATGGAGGGCAAGCACCTCTCCCCCGAACAGCTCGTCACCTACTACGCCTCGCTGTGCGACAAGTACCCGATCTTCTCGATCGAGGACGGCCTCCACGAGGACGACTGGGATGGCTGGCGTGCGCTCACCGACGAGCTCGGTGACCGCGTGCAGATCGTCGGCGACGACTTCTTCGTGACGAACGTCGAGCGCCTCGGGAAGGGCATCGAGCAGCAGTCCGCCAACTCGATCCTCATCAAGGTCAACCAGATCGGGACGCTGACGGAGACCCTCGACACCATCGCGCTCGCCCACCGCAGCGGCTACACCTGCGTCATGAGCCACCGCTCGGGCGAGACCGAGGACACGACGATCGCCGACCTCGCCGTCGCGACGAACTGCGGCCAGATCAAGACGGGCGCGCCCTGCCGGACCGACCGCGTCGCCAAGTACAACCAGCTCCTGCGCATCGAGGAGGAGCTGGGCGCTTCCGCGCTCTTCGGCGCAGCGCATCTGAAGTAGGTCTTCGGCGCGGACGAGCCGCGCCTGGGACTCCGGACCTCCATGGCGAAGCGGCAGAAGCCCGAGAACGGCGCGAACGACCTGCGCGCGCAGGACGGTCGCATCGTCGTTCGCGGGGACGTCTCCGCAGACGACGTGCGCTTCGCCCGCAGCTACCTGCGGCGTTCGCTCGAGGTGTTCCTCTACTGGATGCCGGTCTGGGTCCCGCTGATCCTGCTCGCGCAGCTCGGTACGCGCGGCCTGAAGCCGGCGCGGCTCGAGGACGAGCGCCTGCGCGGTCACGAGCGCGAGCTCGGTGGTCGCCTCGACGCCGACCTGCAGGAGGCCGAGAGCCTGCAGCGCCAGATCGAGGCGCTGCACGACGACATCTACCTCGAGCGCCTCCGGCGGCAGCGCGCCAGCGAACAGCAGCGCGAGGTCGACGCCCGCGGCCTCACCCCGCGACCGCCCGCGGCAGGCGCCGA
>CAYGST010000316.1:1355-6012 GCA_964352415.1 uncultured Planctomycetaceae bacterium
GACTGACCCCGTGCGAGTCCCCCTCCGTGTTCTCTTCGCCGCCCTGACTGCGGCGCTCCCCTGCGCGCGAATCGCCACGGCTCAGCTCCCGCAGGAAGGGCGTCCGCTCGCTAACGACGCCTACCTGCCGGTCGCGGAGGCGCCGGTCGCCGCGCTGCGCGCTGGGGACGGCCACGCGCTCGGTGCGCTCGCAGAGGGTGGCCGGGCCGAGCTCGCCTGGACGCGGGCCTTCGAGGCCTGGCGCGAGGCGCTCGTCGCAGCGCAGCCCGGTGACGCGGCCCCGGTCGGTCCGCTACTCACCGAGGTGCAGCGCAGCGACGGCGCGCTCGTCGCCCTGGCCGCGGAGCTCTGGCCGGACACGAGTTCGAGCTTCGAGCGGCGCACCGAGGCCGTGCCCGAGGCCGTGCTGCGCCGGCTCGCCGGGCTGCCGCCCGAGGTGCGCGCCGACTGGACCGCACGCTTCGCGCCGCTCGGCGCCGAGCGACTCACCGCCATCTTCGCGGACGCAACGCTCTCGACTCAGCGCGTGGCTGCCCTGCTCGCCGGCGTCGAGCGCGAGCTGCCCGCGACGCGCGCGGCGCTGCGCGCCGCCGTGTGGCGCGCCGAGTACGAGTTCGAGGCTGGCCGCCCGCGCAGCGCCCGGGTCTGGCTCGCCCGCGCCGACCGACACGCCGCCTTGATCGACGACCAAGCCGCGGCCGCCTCGGTCGCGCGTCGTCGCCTCGCGCTCGACGCGCTGCGGCCCACGCCGCGACCTCCCGCCACCTGGTCGCGGGCGACGGAATTCGCGCCCATCGACGGCCACCTGCTGCTCCTGCCCGGATTCCAGAAGCCGCGCAGCTTCGCGCGCATCGAGGGGCCCCCGGGCCTCGCGTTCCTCGGCGACGGCCGCATCGCGGTCCAGACGACCGGGAGCACCTGGATCCTCGCGGAGCGCAAGATCGACGAGCGCGCGTTCCTGCCGTGGAAGCTCGCGTTCGAGCTCGGCCAGCCGATCCCGCGCAGCGTCGAGCGCTCGGGCCGCGACTGGCCCATGTATCCCCTCACGAACGGCGACACGCTGTACCTCGTGAGCGGTCGCGCCGATGGCCGGGCGTCGAACCTCCTGCAGCGCATTCGCGCGCCGCGCGACATAGAGCTGCCGATCGCGGAGTGGAGCCTCGGCGGTGACGGGCTCTACAGCGAGGACGGAACGTTTCTACCGCTCGAGGAGGTTCTGGAACCCGGCATGTGGGAGTTCCAGCCCGGACCGATCCTCATCGAGGACGTCCTCTACGTGCAGGCGCGTCAGTGGCAGGTGCGCCGTCAAGCGGACCAGGTCGAAGTCGTGGCCCCGGGCGAGGCGCAGACATGGCTGCTCGCGCTCGACGCGCGCAGCGGACGACCCCGCTGGCGTCGACTGCTGATGCGCGGCACCGACCTCGTCCCCGACTTCGGCACGCGCTTCGGCCGCGCCGACCTGATCCGCACGCCGGCGCAGCCCCTGAGGGCGACGGAGGACACGCTGTTCGTCGCGACGAACCTCGGGGCGGCGTTCCTGGTCGAGCTCTCGGACGGGCGACTCGTCAGCTCGCTCCGCAACCATCGTCGCTCCGCGGAGCAGCGGGGCTGGGAGTCCTCCCAGCGACCCGATTCCTACGTGCGCTCACGGAACGATGCGGCGCCCGTGCTGCTCTGGGCGCCGAGCGACGGTGACGAGCTCTACGCCGTGCGCGCCGCGCGCGACTGGGCCCCCGCGGGCGCCGCGAACGCCCTGCCATTCGTGGCCGCGCCGCCGCTCGAGCTCGGCGAGAGCGAGACGCTGCTGGGCGGCGAGCGCGAAGCGCTCGTGTTCGGCCGCGCCGGCGCGCGGCGAACCGTCTCCGCGCACGCCCTCAGGAGCGGCGAGCGGCTCGACTCGATCTACCTCGGTCGCGAGGAGTCACCGATCGCGGGAGCGCTGGTCGACGACCGTGGCGTCCTGTTCGCGGCCGAGGGTGGGCTCTACCGCCTCGACCGGACCCGCGAGCTGTACCTCGGCGCGTTCCATCCGCTGGCCGTCGGCACGGACTTCGCCCCCGGCGGTCTGTGGAGCCGCGGCGACGAGCTGTTCCTGCTCGTCGAGAGCGCGCTGTTCCGCTTTCGCATGAAGTGAGCGCGCGGCGCTCCGCTCCGAGGCGCACGCGCTCGGTCGGAGCTCACCGCGACGGGGCTCGGCTCAAACGGGGCTCCAGCTGGCCGGGACCGACTCGTCCGTCAAGCGCAGCGCCGTGCCCTGACCATGGCGGACGATCTCGCCCTCGACCATGTAGAGGACGTCCTCGACGATGTTCTTCGTGTGGTCCGCCGCGCGCTCGATCGACTGCGAGATGGTCAAGAGGTCGAGCAAGCGCGACGCCTCGGAGCCGCTCGCCGTCGCGAGGCTGCGGGTCAGTTGAGCGACGACCTCGGCGTGGGCGCGGTTGACCTCACGGTCCTCGGCGTGCACTCGGCGCGCGAGCTCCGACCGGCCGTCGATGAACGAAGAGATCGAGTTCGCGAGCATCCAGGTCATGCTCTCGCGCAGCTGCATCATGAGCGGCGGAATGTCCGCGCTGCCCGTCACGCGGTAGTGCACCGCGCGCTCGGCAACCTTGGCGGCGAGGTCGCCGATGCGCTCGAGGTCGTCGGTGATCTTGAGCACTGCAACCACGAAGCGCAGGTCCTTCGCGACCGGCTGATTGAGCGCGAGGACCCGCAGGCACTCCTCCTCGAGCTCGACCTCCTTCAGGTCGATCTCGCGGTCCCCATCGATGACGGACTCGCCGAGGGACAGCTCACCGTCGAAGAGAGCGCGAAAGGCGTCGGCGAAGGCGCCCTCGACCTGACGGGCGAGGACGAGCAGGTGCCGCTCGAGGCGCGCGATGTCGCGCTGGAGATGAGTGACCACGATGCGTTGCTGTCAGTTCTCGAGTGAGAGGAGGTAGCGGTCCAGCGCCTCGCGCTCGGAACCGATGAGGGTCGTGCCCAAGGGACCCGCGAGCGGCAACGTGACGCGCTCGAGGATGGCGCCCTCGCGCTCGAAGCGCTCCCACTCGGGGTCGTCCGCGACGAACACCCACAGGCGACCGTCGACGAGGCGCGTGCGAAAGCCCTCGCGCTGGCAGAGGTACTCGAGGGCGATCTCGCGCTGCGGGGACTCCACGGTGAGGCCCGCGGGCCCGGCTCCGGGGAAGCTGACGCGCTCGGCGGGCGAGTTGCCGAGGCGGAAGGCCACGGCGCCCTCGCTCCCTTCGTCGAACACCCACAGGCGACCGTCCACTTCGAACACCTCGAAGCCGGGCTTCCCGTACAGGTAAGCCGCGAGGACCGCGGCGTCGGTGGCCCGCACCGCGCCGCCGAAGGGTCCGCCGCTCGTGCGCTCGACGACGCGCGTCGGCTCGGCTCCTTCGTCGAAGTCGAGGAGGTCCAGCGAGCGCGGCTCGAAGACCCACAGGGCGTCGTCGCGCCAGCGCACCGCGAAGCCCTCGCGCACGGCCGCCCACTCGACGAGGACGTCGTCGTCCACCGCCTTGAGCGTCAGGCCTCCTGGGCCGGCGCCGGGGCGCGTGACGTGCGCCGAAGGCGGACCCTCTTCGAGGAAGGCCAGCTCGGCGTCCGAGCCCTCGCGGAAGATCCACAGGCGACCCTCGAGGTCATAGGCGCTGAAGCCCGCGCGCTCGTGGGACGTCGCGCGCGGCACGTCGTCCTCCACGGTCATCGCGGCCTCTGTGACCGCGGCCTCGAGCCGCGCAGGAGGCGAGGACGGCGTCGAGCTGCAGCTCACCAGGAGGAGCGTCGTGACGAAGGCGACGGGGGTGCGGAGGTCGGCGTGCATGGGAGTCCGGTTAGCCGCGAGTGGTCTGCGATGCGCGGGCGAGGCCGAGCGCCTTCAAGGTGCTCAGCGCCGAGGACGCGCTGACGGGGTAGTAACCGGCCTCGAGGATCGCCTCCTGGCCAGCCTTCGACAGAACGTAGCGCAGGAACTCGGCGCGCAGCGGATCGAGCTCGGTTCCGGGCTCGAGGTCGATGTACAGGAACAGGAGCCGCGACAGCGGGTACTCGCCCGTGTACGCGTACTCGGCGGTCGCCGGAATCGGCTTCCCACCCGGCCCCATCGCGAGCGGGACGCTGCGCACACCGTCCGCGAGGAAGCCGATGCCGCCGTAGCCCATCGCGTACTTGTCGCGGGCGACCTGCGCCACGACCGGAGCGCCGCCCACCTGCGACTGGACCGACGGCTTGAACTCGCCGCCGAACAGCGCGTGCTCGATGAAGAAGCGGTGCGTCCCCGAGGCCTGATTGCGTCCGAACAGGCGGATCGATTGACGGGCGTACGTCCCGGTCAGACCCAGGTCCGCCCACGCGAGGATGTCGTCCGCGTGCCCGCCCTTGCGCCCGGTCGAGAAGATCGCGTCGACCTGGGTCAGGTCGATGCTGCGCAGCGGATTGTCCTCGTGCACGAACACCGCGAGCATGTCGAGGCCGACGGCCACCTCGGTCGGCGCGTAGCCATGCTTCTTCTCGAACGTCTGGCGCTCCGCGAGCGTCATGCGGCGGCTCATCGGCGCGAACGTCGAGCGCCCGTGCAGGAGCGCCGGCGGCGCAGTCGCAGACCCACGCCCCTCGATCGACGCGCGGATCTTGCCCGGGTAGAAGC
>CAYGST010000317.1:0-6002 GCA_964352415.1 uncultured Planctomycetaceae bacterium
GGATCCAACCATGCAAGCGATCGGCCCCCCGCCGCAGCCCGCGGACTACGCCCCCCGGACGGACCTCCCCCGCGCGGCGAGCCGCGGCGACGGCACGCGACTCTGGCTCGTGCGTCACGCCGAAGTCGCGCAACGCTGGCACGAGACCGCCTACGGCTCGATGGACGTCGAGCTCTCCGAACGCGGAGAGGAGCAGACCGCGGCCATGGGCGCCGCCTTCGAAGGGCGCGCGCTGACGCGCGTGCTCGCCTCGGACCTGTCGCGCGCGCGGCTCATGGGCGAGGGCATCGCGCGGCACTCGGGCGCGCCGATCGCCACGACCTCCGCGCTGCGCGAGATGGATCGCGGCGAGTGGCAGGGCCTCACCAAGACCGAGTTCATCGACCGCTGGCACGCCGACGCCGACGCCTACTGGTCGGACCCCTACCGCTGGCACGTCCCCGGCGGCGAGGGCGACGAGCGCCTCTGGCTGCGGTCCTGGCCGACGGTCGAGGCCGCGCTGCTCGAGGCGCCAGGCGCCGAGCTCGCGATCGCGGCGCACGGCCAGCTGATCCGCGTCCTCACGAGCCGCGCGCTCGGCGTCGACGTCCCCGAGAGCTACGCGTTCTACCTCGAGCCCGCCCACGCGACCTGCCTCGTCGACGGCCCGGACGGCTGGACGCTGGAAGCCGTGAACCTGGCCCCGCACGAGCTCGCCTGAGCGATGCGCGCGCTCGTCGTCTCCCCCACGCTCCCGTGGCCGCTCGATGCGGGGGGACGTCTGCGCACGACGAACCTGCTGCGCGAGCTGGCGACGCGCCACGAGGTCACGCTCTGGTGCGTGCGCCAGAGCGGCGCGAGCGCGAAGGCCGAAGCCGCCCTGCGCGCGCTCGGCCTCTCGCTGCGCGTCTTCCCGCGGGCGAAGCGGGGCCTGCTGCAGCGCCTCGGCGCGCCGCCGCAGGAGTCCTGGTTCTGGTCGCCCGCGCTGTGCCGCGCTCTCGGCGAGCTGCGCGCCGATGCCTTCGACGTCGTGCACGTGGATGAGCTCTGCCAGGTCCGCACGCTGCCCGAGCGCGACCTGCCGCCGCTCGTCCAGCACCACCACAAGCTCGACCTCGAGCTCGCCGCGCAGCTCGCGACCTCGCCCGCGCGCGCGGGCCTCGAGCGCGAGCGCTGGCGCGCGCTCGAGCGCGAGAGCGTCGCGCGCACGCGCCAGCACGTCTTCTGCAGCGCCGAGGACGCTGCGCGTTTCACGGCGCGACATCCCGAGGTCAGCGCCCACGTTGTTCCGAGCGGCGTCGACCTCGCGCGCTTCGCTCCGACGGACGAGCGGCGCGAGGCGGATCACCTGCTGCTGCTCGGTTCGCTGGACTACGAGCCGAACGTGCGCGGGCTGGAGCATTTCCTCGCGGGCGCCTGGCCACGGCTGCGCGCCGCGCGGCCGAACGTACGGCTCTCGATCGTCGGCCGCGACCCCGATCGCACGCGGCTCGCCGTCCTGCCCGCAGGCGTGACGCTCGTCGGCGAGGTGAACGACGTTCGACCGTGGCTGGCGCGAGCTGGCGCTCTGGTCGTTCCGCTCGACGTGGGCGGAGGCACGCGCCTCAAGCTCGTCGAGGCCGCGGCGATGGGCTGCCCGATCGTCACGACGGCGGTCGGCGCGGAGGGGCTCGCCTTCGCGGACGGCGTGCACCTGAGCAGAACGGGCGGGATCGAGGCCCTGGGCGAGGTGCTGATCGAGGAGTTGGCGCACCCGAAAGGCCTCGCTCGGCGTGCGGCGGCCGCGCGGGAGCTCACGGTCGCGCGCTACGGCTGGGATCGCCTGGCGGCCTCCCTCGAAGACGCGTGGCTCGGCGCCGCTCAGCTCGCGGCGTCGTCCGGACGCCGCAAGGACGCACCGCTGGCGGCTTCTTCGCGGGCCATCGCGGCATCGGTCATCTCCGCCACCAGCGCGGCGAAGTCGTAGCGCGGCGACCAGCCGAGCTCCGCGCGCGCGCGCGCGGGGTCCCCGACCAGCGGCGGGTGCTCCGCGGGGCGCACGAGCTGCGGGTCGACGACCACGTGCTCGCTCCAGTCGAGCCCGACGCGCTCGAACGCCGCCGCGCAAAGCTCGCGCACCGACGACGAGCGGCCGGTGGCGACGACGTAGTCGCGCGCCTCGTCCGCCGCGAGCATGGCGCGCATGGCGCGCACGTGATCGGCCGCGTGCCCCCAGTCGCGCTGCGCGCCGAGGTTCCCCAGCGCGACGGTCTCCTGCAGCCCGAGCGCGATGCGCGCGGCTGCCGTCACCACCTTCTGCGTGACGAAGCTCGCGCCGCGGCGCGGCGACTCGTGATTGAAGTGGATGCCCGAGACGCAGAACAGCCCGCGCTCCTCCCGGAAGTGCCGCACCGCGTAGTGGGCCGTGAGCTTCGCGAGGCCGTAGGGACTGCGCGGCGCGAACGGGCTCGCTTCGTCCTGGGGCGAGCTCGCGGGCCGGCCGAACATCTCGGACGTGGCTGCCTGGAACAGGCGCGCCCGGGGCGCCAGCCGGTGCACGGCTTCGAGCAGGTTCCAGACGCCGCTGGCGTTGGTCGCGAAGGTCTCGAGCGGGCGCTCGAAGGAGCGCGGCACGAAGGTCTGAGCGCCGAGGTTGTAGACCTCGTGGGGTTGAACGTCGCGCACCGCGCGCAAGAGGCTGGCGTGCTCGGTCAGGTCGCCCTCGATCAGAACGAGCCCACGCGCGGCGAGTTCCGCGATACGGCCGAGGTCGGTCGTCGGCCGGACGAGCCCCGTGACGGCGTACCCGTCGTCGAGCAGCTGCTCCGCCAGGTAGCTGCCGTCCTGGCCGGCGACGCCCGTCACGAGGGCTCGACGCCTCATCTCGAAGTCCTGCGCGGAGTTCTCATCACGGCCCTCCGACGCACCCGCGCGCCGCCTCTTCCCGCGTGCCCCGCGAAAGCCATCAGGTCTGGGTGCCGAACTTGGCCTCGATCGGCGACGGGATCGTGGCGGAGTCCTCCCCCAGGAGCTCGCGCAGATCGATCTCGATCCCGCGCGCCATGGTCGTGATCGGGACGTCGTTCGGCGAGCCCTCGAACGGGTTCTCGCCCACGCGCCCGATGCGCTCCAGCGTGTGGAAGACCCACATCACGAGCACGGTGAGGGGCACGCTGAACCAGACGAACAGCTCACCGATGCGGCCGTACTCGCCCTGGATCGACCGGCCGACCTCGTCGAACTCGTGCAGCATGCCCAGCGGCATCAGCACGAGGAACGCCCACAGGAAGATCCAGTTGAGCGTCGCGTACTGACGCGGGTACGGGAAGTTCTTGATGCGCTCGGACTTGCCCTGATGACCAACGAGGTCCGTCAGGAGCGACTGCATCTCCATGTGACGGAAGTCGTCGAGCAGGCCGCGCTCGTGCAGCGCGCGCAGGTGCGCCGACTGCTTGCCGAGCAGCTGCGCCGCCGGATTCGCGCGGCTCAGCACGCACTCGAGATCATCGGCGGGCACGTAGTCGACGATGTCGTCGCGCAGGGTGATGTGATGCTCGCGCACGCCGATCCGCGCGGCCCACTCCTTGTTCGTGCCCTCCGTGGCGCCGCCTTCCCAGGGCCGGCTCGCGCGCAGCGCGTGACGCAGCGCCGTCATCCACGCGATGTGCCGCAGCACGAGGCAGCGGCGGATCGCCGCCAGCTCCTCCTCGCTCGCCGGGTCGTCGCAGAAGTGGTTGGTGACGAAGTCGTTGACCTGGAAACCCCAGGCACGCGAAGCGTTCACGATGCCGCCCCAGATCTTGCGCGCCTCCCACAGCCGGCCGTAGACCGCGTTGTTCTGGAAGCCGAGGATGAACGCGACCGCGGTACCGATCAGCGCGATGGGGAGCCACGGCAGGTGGAACCAGCGCTGCTCGAACACGTCGTAGATCACGACCGGCACGACACTCATCACGACGAAGATCAGGATCTCGTTGCGCGTCCAGAGGAGCATTGCGAGGGCGGAGTAGCGCTTCTTCGTGTACATGTCGTGCGAGCGATCGGGGGCGGCGGCGGCGGGCCGTCACGTTGGGCTCGCCGCTGCTGCGCGTCAAGCTCCAGAGCGCGAGCCGTCATCGAGATCCAGCAGCGAGCGAGCGATGTCCAGTGCGGGAGCGTCCGCGCGACTGGTTGCGCTCAGCTGCAAGCGCCAGTCCGCATCGGTCGCGAAGCGCTCCAGGGCGCTGCGCCACGCGCGGGCTCCGTCCGGAACGATGTGCGCGCCGCCTTCGACCAGGCCGCCGCGATCGCTGACGAACACGGGCAAACCGGAGGCCTGCGCCTCGCGCGCCACGAGGCCGAACACCTCCTCCCAGAGGGACGGTACGGCGACCAGATCGAGGCCCTGAAGGCGAGCTGCGAGCTCGGGCGGCGCGTAGCTCGGGAGCAGCTCGACGTGCTCGGAGCGCGCGGCGAGCGCGTCGAGCGACTCCACGTAGCTGCGATCGCCGTGGTAGTCCCCACGCGGCCCGTGCACCTCGAGGGTGAAGGGCGCGCCGAGCTCGTCGACCGTCCGCGCGAGCTCGAGCACGCCCTTGCTCGGCTGCACGCTGCCCAGAACGCCGACGCGCACGTCGTCGGGGTCGAACGTCCGCAGCGGACAGGCGCGCAGCGACGGCGTCACGTGCGGCGACGCCACGGGGCTGGCGCAGACCTCGATCCGCGCGGGGCTCGCCCCGTGGCGCAGCCACAGGTCGCGAGCAGCGGCAGACGGCACGAGTACCCGCGTGCAGGCGTCGATCGCGCCCAGCGCGCGCTCCAGCCTCGCGTCCGCGAAGGCACGCGCCGCAGCCCTGTCGCCGAGCTCTGGCCAGGTGCGCGCCACGCAGTCCGCGCAAGCCGGCGCCTCGACACGCTCGCACGCATGGCCGTCGACGTGCCACAGCTGCCCCCGCGCGCACAGCGGCCAGTAGTCGTGCAGCGTCCAGACGACGGGCAGCGCGTGTCGCGCCAGCCGCGCGGGCAGATCGAGCCCCCACCCCGAGAGGTGCTGCAGGTGCACGACGTCGATCCCGCGCGTCACGCACCAGGAGAGCACCTCCGACTCCAGCCGCGGCGCCCGGTCGAGCTCGTCGAGTCCGCGCACCGTCGGCGCGATGACGCGCCGCAGCGACCACGCACCCACGACGCCGTTGATCGAGCGGACTTCGCTCGCGTCGGCATCGCGCTCGAGCGCGAGCCACTCCACGTCCGCTCCCGCGAGCGCGAGCTCCTGGCTCAAGACCTCGCACACGCTGCGCACGCCGCCGACGTCGAGCTGCCCCTCGCCGAGGACGAGGCCGACGCGCCGGCGGGGGGTCACGGCGCTGCGACGGCGAGCGGCGCGGCGCGACGCGGCTTCCGTTCGCCCGCGTGGATGGCCTGCACCGCGTCGAGGTGATCCGTCAGGCGCACGACGGGCGCGCGCTGCGTTCCGTCGAGTTCGCCGCGCAGCACGGCGGCCATGCCCTCGGCTAGACCCGCCGCATCGCCGGGCTGGAACAGCAGCCCGTGACGCCCCGGCTCGAGGATCTCGCGCACGCCCGGCACGTCGCTGGCGAGCACCGGCACGCCGGCCGCGCGCGCCTGCAACACGGTCAGCGGGGCGTTCTCGCGCCACTCCGAGGGCACCACGACGCAATCGCTCGAGGCGAGGACCTCCGGCGCGAGCAAGGGCTCGAACGGGCCGCAGTCCGTCACGCGCCGCGG
The DNA here is from genome assembly GCA_964352415.1 of uncultured Planctomycetaceae bacterium. Taxonomy (GTDB): domain Bacteria; phylum Planctomycetota; class UBA1135; order UBA1135; genus JABACD01. The sequence goes on from CAYGST010000317.1 coordinate 5,686, forward strand.
CAGCGGCTGCGCGAGCACCTCGTCCGCGTAACGCCGGCCGCGCCCGCCCGTCCCGTTGCCGTGCAGGTGCACGCGCCAGGGAACGACCGATTCGGGCAGACGCCGCTCGAGCCGGCGCACGGCCTCGAGCAGGCAGGCCAGCCCCTTGTGCGGCATGTACTGGCTCATGAACACGAACCGGACGCCGCCGGCGCCGCGCGCGACGCGCGGACGCTCGTAGGCGGTCTCGTCGATCCCGTAGTAGAGCTGCGACGCGGAGCGCGGCGCGACGCCGGCGCGCGCCAGCTCGTCCTGCAGCGCGCGCGTCGGGAAGATCC
>CAYGST010000318.1:0-5964 GCA_964352415.1 uncultured Planctomycetaceae bacterium
TTCTTGCACTGCTGCCACTCATGTCTCGGGTTGTACATCCCTCAAGTCGAATTCTCTTCATCGCACTTTCCCATGCGTCTCACCATCACGACACTGCTTATCCTGCTTGGATCCTGACGACCGCGCTTGCCATGCGCCCCGCCGCCAACGGCCCGTGCATGAGCGTAGTTCATCGTCAGGGCCCCTCTGACCCCTGGACCATCCGCTGCTCCAACTCGGGTGACTGCCCGACAGGTCAGACGTGCCAGTTCACGGTGGTGTATCAGTAGCGGTGTAATTTCGCTGGCCACCCGACCGAGCCAAGGGAGGCCCCTCGCCCAGAGAGGGGGCCTTCCGAGGCGGACTGTTGGCGTGGCCGGCCATCTCGGTGTTTCGTGTTGATCAACCACGATCCACACGGAGCCGAGATGACCCACCACGAACCCGATGCTACGACGATTGCCATGGCCCTGGAACTCCTGACCGAGCACGGACTCAATGGAGTTGCTCCGGCCATCGAGATCTTGCTCAACGAGGCGATGCAGCTCGAGCGCTCAGCCTTCCTCCGAGCGGGGCCCCACGAGCGAACGGACGAGCGCAGGGGCTACGCGAATGGCCTGCGCGCGAAGCAGATGAAAACGCGCTTCGGCGAGCTCGACCTGAGGGTCCCCCGGGTGCGCGGTCTGGCCGAGGGGGAAGAAGGCTTCTATCCGCAAGCCCTGGAACGGGGGGAGCGCAGCGAACGAGCCCTCAAGCTCGCCGTGGCTCAGATGTACATCGAAGGCGTCTCCACGCGCAAGGTGACCGCCATCACGCGAGAGCTCTGCGGTCTCGAGATCACCTCCAGCCAGGTCTCGCGCGCGGCCAAGCTCCTGGACGAAGAAATCGCAGCTTGGCGAGACCGACCGCTCGGGGAGTATCGCTACCTAGTCCTCGACGCGCGGTACGAAAAGGTGCGCCACGGTGGCAGCGTCATCGATTGCGCCGTCCTGGTGGCGTTGGGAGTCGGCGCCAACGGCAAGCGGACGGTGCTTGGCGTCAGCAGCGCGCTCTCCGAAGCCGAGGTCCACTGGAGAGCGTTCCTCGAGAGTCTCTGTGCCCGTGGACTGTACGGAGTTCAGCTAATCACGAGCGACGACCACAGCGGCCTGCGAGCTGCCCTTCGAGCTGCCCTTCGAGCTGTCTTTCCAGCAGTCCCGTGGCAGCGTTGCCAGTTTCACCTGCAGCGCAACGCCCAGGCCTATGTGCCCCATGTTGGCTCGCGAAAGGAAGTGGCCCAGGACCTCCGCGACATCTTCAACGCACCCAATCGCCCGGAGGCCGATCGACTCCTCGGCTTGGCCGGCAAGAAGCATCGCGAGAAGGCTCCCGCGCTCTCCGATTGGATGGAGCAGGCCTTGCCCGAGGGCCTCACGGTCTTCGCACTACCGCTGGCTCACCGTCGCCGTCTTCGCACAAGCAACGCGATCGAGCGCGTCAACCGAGAGATCAAGCGACGCACTCGCGTCGCCTCCCTCTTCCCGAGCACCGACTCCCTCATCCGACTCGTCGCCGCCGTGGCGATGGAGATCGCAGAGGATTGGGAGACCGGCCGCATCTACCTCAGCATGGACACCGAGTGAGGATTTACACCGCTACTGTTGCTCTGCCCAGTTCACGCCGGAGACCGTTCTCCAGGATGACGGCTCGACCAACCCTGCCACGGGCTGCGGCTGTGACGGTGTTGAGAATCCCTGCTGTCACGTTGTCTTGGAAGAGAAGACCCCTACTCTCATTCTCCCTACGCCGAAGGGAAAGTGCAGCAGTACGGACTCGTCCTGCCCGTCTGGCAACAGCTGCGTTGCCGGGACAGCGTTCGGCTGGCCCAAGACAGTGACCGGGAGTTGCATTTGGGAGTCAGAAGTTTGAGAGATCTGGACATTCGAGCTCCAGGCCGGGCGAGGCAGGGCCCTGCTCGTCCCGCTCCGAATTCCACTCTTGTTCCAACGATCCTTTCGAGGCAGAAGAGACGCCGACTCCGGTCATGATCACGCGACCCATCAAATTTCAATTCGTATGAGCCCGAGAGTCAGCATTGCCTTTTTGCTCGTCCTCCTATGCCTAATCGTGGTCACTTTGGTGATCGTAAATGGCGATGAATTTCAGCGAGTGCCGGTCCAGGCGGACTCAAGTCCAGCCTCAAGTCACACTGGAGCAGACTCCGGGACTGAGTTCGAGCACGCGTCGAAGCACGACATGTCGAGTGAGGGCGAGCGTGGAAGCCGGACGGAAGAAGCTGATCTGACGGATTCCGGACTCTCCGCGAAAGCCCCGGAGACCGAAGTGACGTTCCTTGTCGTCGATACGCGCGGCGCGGTGATCGAAGGTGCCAGGCTGACAGAGGGCTCGCTGGATTCCAGCTCGGTGCTGGGGGTGACGAACGCGCAAGGTCTGTGTCTCGTTGAGTGGAGTCGTCGGGGAGAGTCCTTGGAACTCGTGGTCCGGGCCGAAGGATTTACGACCGAGCGGGCCGTCGTGAATGTAGTGGCGGGACGTCGTGTTCAGATTGTCCTGCACGAATTGGAGACGATCTCGGGGTTCGTCCGAACACCAGATGACGAGCCAGTGGCCGACGCGATCGTGTACGCCATCCCGAGTTCCAAAATGACCACGCTCACGCAGTCGGAAGTCAGTGAGTTTCTCGCTCAGCCTCTGCGTTTGGTGACGAAGTCAGACGTCTACGGGGCGTTTCGATTGGAGGGGGTCATCAAGGGCACACGTTATCACCTGTCCTGCGCGGTGCCTGGCTCGCTCTGCACGACGCCGGACCACCGAGCGAGGTCTGGGAAAGAGAACGTCCTGCTCCAAGTCGAGCCGGCATACGGAGCTGTGGTTCGGTTCGTACAAACGAATGGGGCCCTGCTCGGGCCGCGGAACGGGACTCAGGGAAGTGTCGGCGCTCGAGGCGCTGACCTGAGCCTGGTCCGACAGCACGCGGTGACCTCACTCATTTCGATCGGTCTTCTGGGGCCACTCCCCACGCTGACAGAGGGGGATCTAGTAGTTTTTGCCAAGTCGGCCGAAGCTTCTGGCGCCGCCAAGACGGCGCGAGTGACCAGGCGATTCCCTGGATTCGATGCCGTGGACGTCGAGGTGGAGCTCGCACCTGCGGTCCCACCTTTGCACGAAGTCGTCCTACCGCTCGGCCCTGGACCGGCCGGATTCGGCACTGTCAAGATCGACTTCAATCGCGAGGTCGATCAACGTGCGGTCCACACCGGAATGGCGGGGGCTCCGGCAACCCTCCTGCTCGAGTCCCAAGAGCCGGGAGCTGAAACCCTCAAGCTTCCATTCAGGGGGAGGGAGGGGTCGACGACGGTGCAGGTCGACGACATTCCGCATGGAGTCTACAACGCCAGAGTTGTTTCCGGTCTTCAGGCGACACCGTACAGGTCGGAGTCGGTGACGCTCCGCGTAGGGAAGCAGCCAGCACGGCTGCCTGTCACCGGTGGAGACACAGGTGTAGTGGAGTTCGTAGGCACCGGTGAGGCTGGTCGAACCGATCCAGGCGCTCTGGTGATCTCCATCGGGCGACCCATTCCGAAGCCCGGGCTCGACCGCGACGGATTCGAGCTCCTCGGGATCAAGAGTCAGACCTGGTTGGCATTCACAGAAGGCCCGCGACGGATTCCCTTCCTCCCACCCGGGGACTACGGCGTAGCAATGGACGAGCCCGGATTCTCGTTCAATGGACGCGAGTGGGCGTTGTTCACGATTCGCACGGGTGAGCTCACCACGGTCGAGTACTCCACGGAGTGATCCGTTCGACGCGCGGCGAGCGCCGCGCGTCGAGTGCAGCGTCGAGCGCTGACTCAGAACCGGAACGTGTACGCGATCTTCGCGCGCAGGTCGGTCGAGACCGGGGCGAAGCCGTCGTCGAAGGTCGACCAGCCCTGGTTGAGCACGAGGAAGAGGTCGCGGCCTGGCTCGAGGATCCAGCGCAGGCGGCTGTTGAGACCCAGCTGCTCGGAGACGTCGTCCCACTGGACGAAGTTGAACCAGCTGACCCACGGGCTGAAGTGGAAGTCGGCGCGCAGGCGGCCGATGTCGACGTCGAAGGAGCCGTCGGCGAGACGTACGTCGTTGCGGATGAACTCCGAGGAGAAGAACGCGCCCGCGCCGGCGCGCCACTGCAGCTCGGTGCGGAAGTCGTCGCGGTCGCCGTCGAAGAAGGTGCCCGTCGTGTAGGAGACCTCCCAGCTGACCGGGCGGCGGTCCGAGGTCGAGTAGGAGGCGCCCCAGCGCACGAAGTCGTAGGTGCCGGTCGGGACCGTGACGTCGTCCTGGATGTCGAAGTCCTCGAAGAGGCGCTCGGACTGCGGCGTGACGTTGAACAGCAGCTCGTCGTCCGACTCCCACTGCACGCCGAACGGGCGGATCGCGAGGCGCTTCGTCGCGGTTTCGCCCGAGGCCAGCGTGGTGAACTGCGGGGCGAGGCTGAAGCGCAGGCGGCGGATGTCGGAGTAGAGCCGCGGGTTGTAGGCGATCGTCGCGTCGGCGCGGCGGATGTCGCTGCGGCGCACGAAGCCGAGCGCCGGATCGAACTCCTCCTCGATGACCGTGTAGGCGGCGTCGAGCTCGATCTCGTCGTTCGGGTAGCTGATCTGCGTCGACCAGGCGAGACCGTCCTCCTCTCCGAGGGCGGCGTCGTTGTCCTCGGAGCGCAGCAGGTAGGCGCGGAAGCGCAGCGTCTTGTCGTCGAGGAAGGTGTCCGTGCGCAGGTCGAGGTCGGCGCCGACCGTCGTGTCCTCCTGGGACCCGGTCGGGTCGCCGCGCGTGGCGATCACGCCGACGCTCGACTGCTCGAGGAAGTTCTTCGAGAAGCGCCCGACGAACAGGTTGCGGGCGTCGAAGTCGGCGGTCTCCTCGGTCTGCGAGTCCTGGAGACCGAAGCTGTAGGAGTCGGTCGCCGAGGTCAGCTTGGCGTTGGCGACGAGCGGGATCTCGTTGCCGCTGTCGTCGAGGCCGATGCGCCGGCTGAAGTAGGGCAGCGGGTCGCGCCCGTTGTTGCGGTTGAAGGTGAAGACGCCCGAGTCCTCGAGGAAGAAGCGGCGCTTCTCCGGGAAGAACAGCGCGAAGCGCGTCAGGTTGACCTGCCGGTTGTCGACCTCGGTCTCGGCGAAGTCCGTGTTGTAGGAGAGGCTCAGCTTGGTGCTCGGCGAGATGCGCCAGAACAGGTCGCCGCCGAACTCGCCGATCCAGTGCTCCGGCGCGTCGTCGAGGTTCGTGTAGGCGCCGACGAAGAAGGGGATCAGGTCGACGCCGATCCCCTGCTTCATGCCCTGGAAGCCCGTCAGCTTGCCGCCGGTGGCGGGGGAGAAGAAGCGCAAGCGCGGCTCGTTGCCCTGCCAGCGCACCTCCTCGGTGCGCCGCCGGATGAAGCGCCGCACGTTGAAGCCCCAGGTGTCGTTCTCCGGGTCGAAGTTGACCGTGGCGAACGGGATGCGGATCTCGCCGAACCAGCCCTCGTCCGTGATGCGCGACTCCGCGTACCAGATCCCGTCCCAGGGCTTGTTGAACGTGTTGCCGCTCTTGCTGATGAGCGCGTCGCCGAGCGATCCCGCGGCGCCGAGCTGGAACCAGAAGGCGTTGCGGTTGTCGTTGAAGGTGTCGAACAAGAGCTCGACGCGGTCGTCGGGGTCGAGGTTCGCGTCGCGAAACCGCTGGGTCGCGCGGATGCCCTCCGGGTCCCGGTCGTAGCAACGGAGACCGACGTAGAGGTCCTTGTCGTCGTAGGCGAGCAGGATCTCCGTGCGCTCGCTCGGCGTGCCCCCCGCAACGGGCAGCGTCTGCGCGAAGTCCCGCAGCACGAGCGCGGCCTGCCAGAACGGCTCGTCGAGCCGGCCGTCGAGCTCCGGGCGCGCCACCTCGTCGGCGACCCGGGGGATCGACTCCGTGACGACCTGGGGCGTGGTCGCCGCGGCCAGGACGAGGCACGGGAGGAGG
>CAYGST010000319.1:0-5961 GCA_964352415.1 uncultured Planctomycetaceae bacterium
GTCCAGGTAGGTTGCCCCCCTGCATTCATCAGCGCCACTCTCCTCATCACCCACAGCTGGTCCCATGCCCTGCTTCCGCGCACTCTCGACCGTCGCACTCTCCAGCGTCCTCCTCTCTGCAGAGCCCGTTCCGACTCGTGCGGTTGCCGATAGCTGCTCCGGATGTGAAGCCAGCGGAGGCCAGGCCACGACGATTCTTCTCGACGACGACCAGTTCATCAAGATCACGGTCGACGTGACCAGCGGACTGTGCGGGGGTCTCGTCAATGGAGGCGCATGCGCAGGCACCTCCTGCACGGCAACGATCACACGAGAGTGGGACCTCACCGCCGGGACGCAACTGGGCTTCTGTAGCGAGGTTGCAGGTCAGGCGAAGACCTGTCGGACCCCAAGACCGGTTGCTGCTGGTGGAGCCGGAAGCGACACCGAAGGCCCCAAAGGGCAACCCTGTCAGACAGAGCTCACGACCTACTCCTTCGATATCGCCGGCGGATTCTCGGCCGGTCAAGTGATCGGTTGCTCGAAGTGCGAGTAGCTCACTTGGAACGCCGACCCTCACGATCGACCGTGCTCGTGATCGCCATCGCCGCCGTTTGCTCGCTGGGCCTCTGGGCCCTCGGAGAGTCCGGAGACGAGGCGGTGCTCGCCGTAGTCCCCGATGGGGACCCCGAACCGACCCAAGTGGATTCGAAGGCAATCCAGGCTTCCCGTCCGGAGCCTTCCCGACGAACAGCACCTGAGCAGCGCGCCGTGACTCGAGAGTCCGTTCTACAAGCGCATTGGGGCCCGCGCTGGGACGAGGTTCGCTCCAAGGCCCTCGAGGCAGGGATCAAGCTGGAACAAGCTGTTGCAGCTCCCCCCGCATGGGATGAGGTCGAGAAGGAGATCGAAACCAAGTTCATCCTGGGGCCGAGCGATCGCGATCGATTCGTTCTAGCTCGACTCGGTTCGATCCCGGATCCCTTGACGGCCGAGTGGGTCAGCGAGTCCTACGACGTGGAGGGTCTGACCATCGATGGCACTCTGCTGGCCGACGTCCAGGACACCCTGCTCGCACACTCGGAGTCCCTCGAGCGGCTGGTCGACGAGACCTACCGCGAACTGGAGTTCGCAGTACGGGACATCTGGACGCGCAAGCAGTACTCGGCTGCTCCATACTTCCTTCCCGCAGACGAGTCGCTCGTACCGACCTGCTATTCGAGTTCCGTCGCTCTCAAGTCCTGGTGTGTCGGCTATGTCGTGAGTCTCGACGACTACCCCGTACTCCGCGTGCAAGGCAAGGAGATCCAGCAGGCAATTCGTGACCGTAACCTGGCGATCCAAGCTCAACTCGACCGACGCAAGTGACGAGGCCTCGATGCGAACCTGGGGTATCGTGACCCTCCTCCCGAGATCGGCTCCGATCCCACGAGGAAGGTCGATGGGGCTTCGCTACGCCGGAGGACCCGGGACGCGCAGGAAAGCGCACTTCAGGTAATTCGTCTCCGGAAGTGCGAGGAGCGCCGGATGATCCGGGGACGCGCTGCGCAGCTCCTCGAGCCAGGCGTCGCGGCCCGCGAGGCGCGCGGCGGAGGCCAGGAAGCGCACGAAGTCCGGCGTTCGCACGTTGTACGAACAGGACGCCGAGACGAGGAAGCCGCCCTCCTCCACCATGCCGATCGCACGGCGGTTGAGCTCGACGTAGCCGCGCTCGGCGCCGTCGACCTCGCGGCGGTTGCGGGCGAAGGCCGGCGGGTCCACCACGACGACGTCGTAGCGCTCGCCCTTCTCGAGGCGATTGCGCAGCTCCTGCATGCAGTTGGCCTTGTGGAAGTGGACGCGGTCCGCGACCCCGTTGCGCTCGGCGTTCGCGCGCAGGCGCTCGCCGGCCGGACCGGACTGGTCGAGGCAGACAACCTCCTTCGCGCCGGCCAGCGCGGCGCGGATGCCGAACAGGCCGTCGTAGCAGAAGGCGTCGAGCATGCGGCCCGAGCCCGTGAGCTCGGCGGCGCGCACGCGGTTCACGCGCTGGTCGAGGTAGCTGCCGGTCTTGTGGCCGCCGAGCACGTCGACCTCGTAGGCGAGGTCGCCCTCGCGCACGAGCACCGGTCCGGTCACCTCGCCCTTCAGCGTCTCGACGCGCGGGTCGAGGTCCTCGAAGCGGCGGATGGACGCGTCGGAGCGATCGACGATCGTCTCGAGCTCGAACGGCAGTGCCTCCTCGAGCAGCTCGACGAGGAAGTCGCGCATGCGGTCGGTCGCCTGGGTCGAGCTCTGCACGACCGCGGTCGTCCCGTAGAGGTCGACGATCCAGCCGGGCAGACGGTCGGCGTCACCGGCGATCAGGCGGCAGGCGCCGTCCTTGGCCAGGTAGCCCATCCGTTCGCGGGCCTTCACCGCGCGCTGCACGCGCTCGGCCCAGAACTCGCGCTTCGGCTGCTCGGGTCCCGAGCTGACGAGTCGCACGGCGATCTTCGAGCTGGCGCTGAAGAGCCCCCAGCCGACGGTGCCGCCGTTCGGGTCCTCCACCGGCAGCAGCTCGCCAGGCTCGGCCTCGCCGCCGGCGATGTCGTCGCGATAGATCCAGGGGTGCCCACCGAGCACCCAACGCCGGCCCTTGCCGGTCAGGGTCACATTACCCATGTCTGCCTCACTGTTCGTGGCATCGAGGCGCGCTCCGCGGGCGCGCCCAGCTCACGCTCCGAAGTCGCGGTCGCGGCCGCCTGAAGACTTCGAAGCTCGGTTTCGAACCGCGAAGTCTAGCGAGCCCGGGCTCCGGCGTCTGCCCCCCGCGGCGACTCCTTGGGCGGAGACGGGCCACGGCAGCCTCGCTCCCTCCCGAGCCCCGCGGGCCTCCCTCCGAGGCGGACGGCCTGCGCCGCGCTCACTTCGGCTCGGTCAGGACCTCGAAGCGCGGGTCGCCCTGCAGCGCCGCGAGGTCGGGGTCGCTGCGCGCCCAGGCCTTCTGCTTCTCGAGCGCCGCGGCGCTCGTGCGGTTCGCGCGGAAGTCCTTCTCGAGGAAGCGCAACGCCTCGCCGAGGTCGCCGAGCAGCGAGTAGGTGCAGGCGAGGTTGTAGTACGCGCGTGGCGACTCGGGCACGCCGCGGATCAGCTCGCGCGCCTCCGCCTCCTGGCCCGAGCGGGCGCGGTAGCAGGCGAGCAGCACGCGCATGAAGTCGTCCTGGCGGATTGCGTAGGCGCGCTCGAAGAAGCCGAGCGCCTTGTCGGGGTCCTTGCCCTTCACGTTCGCGTTGACCGCGAGCGACACGAGCGCTTCGGCGATGTCGTTGTCCACCGCCCGCGCGGCGCCGACCGCGCCGCGCTCGTCGAAGAAGGTCTTCAGGCCCTCGAGCAGGTCGAGCGCCTCGAGCAGGTGCGCCTCCGCCTCGGCCGGCTCCTCCGCGTCCGAGAAGCTGCCGCCGATGGAGAGCTCCGCCTGCGCCGTCATGCGCACGGCCCACGAGTACTGCTGGCGCAGCTCGTCGGCCTCCAGCGCTTCGACGAAGCGCTCGGCCACGGCGCGGCTCGCCTCGTGCCTGCCCTCGTTGCGCAGACCCTCGGCGTACTGCAGCGCGCTCGCCGCCGGCTGACGCAGGTCGTAGAAGCGCTCCGCGAGCGGCGTGTTGTCGAGGTCGGCGCGCAGGCGCCGCATGGCGAACGAGAGGGTCGCGAGCTCGTTCTCGAGCTGCCGGCTCCCTTCGAAGTTCTTGAGGCGCTCCCCGCTCAGGCGGTCGTACTCCTTCTGCAACGCGCGCAGCTCCGCGAGGCCGATCTCGGCCAGCAGGTTCGCGCGACGCGGGTCCCCCAGCGGATCCGCGAACGGACCGGGGAGCTCGTCGTAGGGCTCGAAGCCGGGCATCTCACGCGCGCTGATGCTGGCGAGCGAGCGGCCCAGCACGCCCTGCAGGTCGAGCGCGCGCGCCGCCGGCCAGGCCTCGTGGGGCCGGAACGCGAACACGAGGCGGTACGGGCTCAGCTCGGAGACGAGCAGCAGCTCGAGGCCGACGAGGTCCCCCACGCTGCCCTCGGTCGCGACGAGCTGCGCGCGCAGCTGGAGGGCGTGGGCGGAGCGCAGCCGCTGGAGGAGCGCGATGTCGTCGCCGTCCGCGCCGCCCGCCGCGAGGCGGAAGGCCTCGCTGAACTCGACCAGCGCGCGCGCCAGCAGCGCGTCACGCTGCCGGGCCGCGCCGCGCTCGCCGTGCGCGTCGAGCCGCCGCGCGATGAGCCCGTCGTACAGGTCGGCGGCGCGCTCGAGCGCCTCCGCGGCCTCGTCCCAGCGCTCGAGGGCCAGCAGCGCGCCCGCTTCCAGCTGCGCGGCGCGCGCGCGCCAGGTGGCATCCTCGATCGGGTCGTCGTCGCCCTTGGACTGCGCCAGTCGGCGCGCGCCGGAGAGTGCGACCGTCGGCGAGACGCCGCCCTCCTGCAGGAGTCCGCGCACGCGCGCGAACAGCAGCGGCCGGGTCGCGACGCCGTCCTCGGCCAGACGCGCGAGCAGCCGCTCGGCGCGCTCGTACCGTTCGAGCTCACGCAGGCGATCGAGCAGGACCTCGAGCCCCGCCTCCGCCGAGATGCGCACGTGCGGCGCGGGATCGCGCAGGCTGAGTACGAGCGGCGCGCGCTCGAGCGCCAGGTCGCCCCCGCGCTCGCGCTCCGCCAGACGCCGCGCGTAGCTGGGCAGCCAGACGGCGAGGACGTCGTCGGGGAGCTCGGCCGCGCCCTCGGCAAAGCTGCCGCGCACCGCGAGCTCGAGGCGCGCGCGCGCCTCCTCCGAGTCCAGGTAGAGGTCGCCGGCGAGCAGCTGGGCGGCGCGCACGCGTCCGGTCGGCGGGAGCGTGCGGGCGAGGCTGGCGAGCGCGTCGACCGCCGCCGCGTCCCCCACCTCCGCCAGCGCCTCGAGGCCGGCGCTGCGCACGTCGAGGACCGGATCCAGCTCGGCGAGCTGGACCAGCGCGGCGCGGCGCGCGTCGTTGTCACTCTCCACGAGCTCGACGGCGCCGAGGAAGGCGGCGGCCTGGGTGCGCGTTCGCGGATCGGCGTCCGCGAGCAGCGCGAGACCCTCGGCGAGGTCCGCCGGGGTGGGCTCGGCCACCAGCGCCGCGGCCCGCGCGCGACGCTCGACGAGCGTCGCCTCCTGCGCCGCGGCGGGAGCCGCCGGCGAGACCAGGAGCAGGGCCAGGGCGGCCCGGCCAGCGATGCGGTGGAGCGTCACGACTGGGCCTCCCCGTCGGCGTCGTCGGCCGGCGCCCCGTCCTCGTCTGTCGCGCTGGCCTGACGCAGGCGGTAGTCGAGCGCCCGACGGGTCAGCCCGACCTGGCGCGCCGCCGCGCTCAGGTTGCCGCGCTGTTCTTCCACCGCCTCGACGATCATGGCGAGCCCGAGCTCATCGACCGTGAAGCCGTGGGCGAGGGCCAGCCGCGCGAGGCGCTGGCCTTCGCCGGCGACCTCCAGCGCGAGGAAGTCGAGCTCGTGCGCCTGCACCGGGCCGGACTCGCCGGCCCCCAGGACGAGCACCCGCTCGATCGCGTTCTCGAGCTCGCGCAGATTGCCGGGCCAGCCGTGCTCGGCCAGCCGCGTGAGCGCCCCGTCGGAGAAGGGCCGCCAGGTGACCCGCGCCCGCGCGGTAACGTGCTCGCCGAGGACCTCGACCAAGACCGGCAGGTTCGCCAGCCGAGCGCGCAGGGGCGGGACGTCGAGGGTGACCACGGCGACCCGGTAGTAGAGGTCTTCGCGGAAGTCGCCGCGCTCGACCTGGGCGCGCAGATCGACCGCCGTGGTCGCGACCAGGCGCACGTCGACCTCCTCGGGCGCGCCGCCGAGCGGCTCGACCACGCGCTCCTGCAGGACGCGCAGGAGCTTGACCTGCTGTTCGGGGGCGAGGTTCTCGATCGAGTCGAGCACCAGGGTGCCGCCGTCCGCGCGCTGGAAGCGCCCGCGTCGAGCCCGGTGGGCGCCTGTGAAAGCGCCCTCCTCGTGGCCGAGCTG
>CAYGST010000320.1:0-5954 GCA_964352415.1 uncultured Planctomycetaceae bacterium
TTCACGACCCGTCGCGCCAGCGTGATGCCGCCCAGCGCCTCGAAGCGCTCGAAGCGCATCACGCTCTCCGCGCCGAGCGCGCGCTGGCGCAGCTCCACCGGCAGCCAGGTCGAGCGATCGAGCACGAGGTGCCCCGGCGACGGGGAGTCGGGGAACGCGAGCCGCAGCGTCACCTGCTCCGCGCTCTCGGCCTCCAGCGCGACCTCCAGCGGACAGGCGCCGTCGAGCCAGTAGCCCGAGTGGATCCACTGCGCGAAGTGCCAGCCCTCGCGATCGCCGAGCTCGAGCGTCGTGTTCGGCCCGCGCCGCACGCGCTCGGCGACCTCGGTGCCGTCGAAGGTGACGAGCCGACCGAGGCGCCCCTCGAGCGCGTAGCGATAGCGGCCGTCCGCGGTGAGGAACAGCTCGAAGGTCGCGTCCACGCCCCCGACGTCGGTCGTCCCCGTCAGGCGCAGCCCGTGCGGCAATTCGCTCCAGGCGTCACGGCCGGCGGCCGCGCGGGCGGCGGCGAGCACGTCGTCGAGCGCGAGCTCCCCCGTGACGGCCCGGGCGCCAGCCGGCGTCGCGTCTGCCGGCCCGCGCAGCGTCGCCGCCCGGGCAGGGACGGCGCACGCGAGTGCGCGGGCGAGCGGGAAGAGGAAGGTGGTGCGCACGGTGCGCGGTAGCGTCTCGTGAGATCCCATGTGAGTGGCCTTCATCGTTCGGTTCGTTCCTCGAGGGTCGTCAGAGTGACGGTGACCGCGTGCAGGTCCCCCGTCGTGTTCTCGGCGTGCTGCAGCAGGAGCTCGTTCAGGGCGTCCAGGTGCGCGTTGACCTGCTTCAGCTGGGCGGCATCGAGGCGCACCTTGACGCGCCGCAGCGCGAGGTTGCGGCCGGCCCCCGCGCCACGGAGCCCCGGTCGCTCCAGCGCGGCAGCGAAGTCACGCTGCGCGACGCGCAGCACCGCTGCGCCGCCCTCGCCCCAGGCCTCACGGCTCTCGGGCGAGGCAGGGTCGAGCTTCACGTCCAGCCGTCGCGTCACGACGGCGTAGACGGCCGCGCGCCGGCCGCGCGCGGGCGTCCCGCGGTCCCCGGACGGCGCCGCTCGCTCCTCGACGACGCCGATATCGAGCAGCTTCTTGACGTGGTAGTAGAGCGAGTCCGCGGGCCTGCCGAGGCGCCGCGCGAGGTCGGCGATCGTGGACGGCCCCGCGACCTGCAGGCCCTCGTAGACCTCGAGGCGCGCGGGTTTGAAGAGCTCGGACATCGCGGCGGGGTCGAGCGTGACGCGCTTCCCGCGGGCGGCGCTCGACGCGGGCTTCGGGGCTCTCGGGCGAGAGGAGGAGCGGCTGGGCATGTCGAACACTTCTTGAAACTTCCAAAGTTATTTCAAGAATCAAGGTAAGACCCGCTCGAGCCGGAGGCCAGAGCCGGATCCGGCCGAAACCCCGGAGGACCCGCACCGTTCGGGCGGCCGCTCCGCGCGGACTCGACGCCGCTCCGCTCCCCCCACCGCACCGACGCCCCTTCGCCATGACCTCGACCGCCGCGCTCGCCCTCGCCTCCCTCCTCGCCCTCCCTCCGCTCGCGCCCCAGGACACTCGATCACCGATCGAGGGCGTGCGCTTCGGCATGAGCCTGCTCGTGCTCGGCGACCGCGACGGGGACGGCGCACCGGAGCTCGCAATCGGAGCGCCGGCGGCGCGGCTCGGCGAGGAGCGCGCGCGGCCCGGCGTCGTGCTCGTGCTCTCCGGCGCCGATCGAAGCGTGCTGCAGGAGTGGCGCGGCGAGCCGGAGCGACACCTCTTCGGCCACGCACTCGTCTCCGCCGGCGACGTCGACGGCGACGGACACGGCGACGTGATCGTGGGCTATGAGCGTGGCGCGCGCTGCGAGGTGCGCTCCGGCAAGAGCGGCGCCCGCCTGCACGCGTTCGACCGCGCATGGACCGACCTCCTCGCGTTCGGCGACCTCGACGAGGACGGCGCGGACGACCTGCTGCTCGTCGACGGCGTCCACGTCGAAGTGCGCTCGGGGCGCGGCGGCGGGCTGCTGCACCGCGCCGGCCTCTCCACGCGCGTGAGGCGCGTCATGCCCGCAGGCGACCTCGACGGCGACGGCCTGATCGACCTCGTCACAGACGGCGAGGTGAAGGAGCTGTGGGTCTCCGGCAGGCCGGCCGAGGGCGAGCGGCTCGACCTCTTCGACTACGGCGCGCGACGCGCGTTCGCGGACCTCTGGCCGGGCGTCGACTGGAGCGCGGAGGCGAAGCTGCTGACTGCGACGCCGGCGGGCGACCTCGACCGCGACGATGCGCCGGACCTCTGGGTCGCGCTCGAGCGCGGGACGGCGGGGCGCGTGCTCGCCCTCTCGCTCGAGCGGCGAGCGCCGCTCGCCGCGATCGAGGGCGGCGCGAGCCTCGGGCACGCGCTGCAGGTGCACGGCGATCTGAACGGCGACGGCACGACCGACGTCGTCGTCGCCCAGGAGGTCGGACCGTTCGTCGTCGAGCTGCGCGCGCACTCCGGCTCGGACGGCGCGGAGCTCTGGCACAAGAGCTGGGGCGACGGCGGCATGACCGTCTGGCCCCAGCTCGCGACGCTGCCGCCGCGCGAGCCCGGCGGCCCCGCGCGGGTGCTGGTCAGCGGCTGCGACTACCGCTGGCACGGCTGGGTGCAGCGCAACGGCTTCCTGCAGGCGATGGCAGCCGACACCGGCGAGGTCCTCTGGCGGCTCGAGGTCGACCAGGTGCGTCCGCTCGGCGCCGACGCCGGCGCGATCTACCGCTAGCCCTGGCGACGCGCGCCCGGCAGGTCCACCCAGATCAAGGCGTCCAGGCGACCTCCCAGGCGTTCGTGAAGTTGAAGGCCGCTCCCGTGCAGGAGCCGCCCGTGCTGTCGCGGTACCAGAACTGGTAGCGCGTCGCCACGCCGACGCCAAGGCTGGAGGCCGCGTAGGGAGCGTTCTGGAAGGTCGGGACCGTCAGGGCGTCCCACTGCGAGTTCGGCGTCACGACGGCCTGGCCGCGCAGGACCTGACCCGCGATGCAGAGGAGGCCGTCGCCGACGGGGTTGCCGTTGCCGCCGTTCAGGCGGTTCGCAGCGCGCAGCACGAGGCCAGTCTTGTTCGGCGGCGTTCCGCCGACGACGAGGCGGAAGCTGTTCGAGGAGAGCGACGGGTCCCCGAAGCCGACGACGCGTCCACCTCCGTCGAAGGTCGAGTTGCGGCAGCCCTGGCCCGTGCCGCCCCAGTTGTTGCAGGGACACGGCACACCCGTCCCGTCGCCGTAGCAGAACGCGCGACCGGGATCGGTGGAGCCCAGCGCGAGACCGAACTCGCGGCCTGCAGCCAAGCGGGTGAAGCCGCCGTAGTTCGGACAATCCGAGACCTGCCCCTCGGAGTCGCGCCCCCAGGCGACGATGGTCCCGTTCGCGCGCAGCGCGTAGGCGATGTTGCGCCCGACCGCGATGTCCACGAACCCGCTCCCCGTCGGCGTGTCGTCGCGCAGCCCGAAGGCGTTCGTCCCCCAGGAGACCAGCGTTCCGTCGAAGCGCCGGGCGATGGAGAAGTAGTGGCCGGCCTCGATCTGCACGAAGCCCGTGCCGGACGGCGTGGTCGAGACCGCGTTCTCGTAGTCGTGACCCCAGGCCGCGATGCTGCCACCCGGCCGCAGCGCCAGGAAGTGGATCGCACCACCGGCGATCTGCGTGTAACCGGCCTCCGTCGGCGCGTTCGTGACCTGCCCCGCGTCGTCCCAGCCCCAGGCCACCAGCGAGCCATCCGCGCGCCGCGCGAGGCCGCCGTCGCTCCCCGACGCGATCTCGACGAAGCCGGGCTCGGTCGGGAGATCGGAGACCTGATCTGCGTTGTCGTCGCCCCAGGCGACGAGCGAGCCGTCGGTGCGCCGCGCAATGGAGAAGTAGCGCCCGGCGGCGACCTCGACGAAGCCGCCCGTCGTCGGCGTGTCCCACTGAAGCCCCGAGCTGGTCGTCCCCCAGCTCGCGAGCGTCCCGTCGGCGCGCAGCGCAACCCCGTGACTGACGCCCCCGTCGAGGTCGATGAAGTCGGCGCCGGACGGCACGCCGGTGACCTCGTAGTCACGGTCCTCGCCCCAGGCCTCGATCGAGCCCTGGGCAGCGACTGAGCCGGACAGCAGCAGGCCGGCAGTGAGCGTGATGGATGCCGTGAGCGGTGCGAGCGAAACCATGGACCCTTCCTCGTTCGAGCGTTGCGAGTTGCGAGCGGCGGGAGAGCTCCGCCGAGGACTCCAACCTACCACGGGAGCGCTCGAGCCTGGGCAGCCTGCGGCGCCCCCAGCCAGGGGGCTCTGCAGGAGACCCGGTGCGAGTCCCTGGCTACACTCCCCCGCATGACGCGCCTCTTCCTGCTCGACGGGACCGCCCTCGCCTACCGCGCCCACTTCGCCATGGCCCGCTCGGGCCTCTCGCGCCCCGATGGGCGACCGACCGGCGCGACCTACGGCTTCACGATGACGCTGCGGCGCATCCTCGAGCAGGAGTCGCCCGAGGCGATCGCGGTCGCCTTCGACCCGCCTGGCCCGACCTTTCGGCACGAGCAGTTCAGCGACTACAAGGCGACCCGCGAGCGGATGCCCGAGGACCTCGTCTCGCAGCTCGACGACATGCGCGACATCGTGCGCGCCCACGGCATCCCGATCTTCGAGAAGCCCGGCTTCGAGGCCGACGACGTCATCGGAACGCTGACGACCCAGGCGGCGGCGCGCGGCGACGAGGTCATGCTCGTCACGGGTGACAAGGACCTGATGCAGCTGGTCACCGACAAGGTCCAGCTCTACAACGTCTTCAAGCCCAAGGTCGATCTCGTCATCGAGGGCCTCGAGGCCGTGGAAGCGAAGTTCGGCACGACGCCGGACCACGTGATCGACGTGCTCGCGATCATGGGCGACAGCTCGGACAACATCCCGGGCGTGAAGGGCATCGGCGAGAAGGGCGCCGCCAAGCTGATTCAGCAGTTCGGGAGCGTCGCCGGCGTGCTCGAGCGCATCGACGAGGTGAAGGGAAAGGCGCGCGAGTACATCGAGCGCGACCGCGAGCAGCTCCTGATGTCGCTGGAGCTCGTGACGATCATCACCGACGTGCCGCTCGACCCCGGCCTCGAGTGCATCGGCCCCGCGCAGCCCGACGAGGGCGAGCTGCTGCGCCTGTTCCACGACCTCGACTTCCGCAGCCTCGCCGCCAAGGTCGCCGAGGGCTCGAAGCCGCGCGAGGAGATGAAGCGCGACTACGTCACCGTGCGGACCCCCGAGCAGTTCGACGCGATGGAGGCCGAGCTGCGCGGGAAGGGCGCCTTCGCCTGGGACACGGAGACCACCAGCCTGGACTCGATGCAAGCGGACCTCGTCGGCGCATCGTTCTGCGCCGAGGACGGGCGCGCGTTCTACGTGCCGGCGAACCTCGACCCGCCGCTCTTCGGCGGCACCGAGGGGTTGCTCGAGCGGCTGAAGCCGCTGCTCTGCGATCCCGGACTCGAGCGCTGGGGCCAGAACTGGAAGTACGACGCGCTCGTGATGCGCCACCTCGGCGTCGACGTCGCGCCGCCGGACGACGACACGATGCTGGCGAGCTTCTGCGCGGTCGGCAACGCGCGCCGCCACAACCTCGACGAGCTGGCGCTGACCTACTTCGACCTGCGCAAGATCCCGACCTCGCAGCTGCTCGGCACCGGCAAGAAGGCGGTCACGATGGACACGCTGCCCATCGCCGAGGTTGCGGAGTACGCCTGTGAGGACGCGGACGTCACCTACCGCCTGCGCGCCGTGCTGCACGAGGAGCTGGACGAGGCGGGCACGCGGGACCTCTACCAGGACCTCGAGCTGCCCCTCGTCCCCGTGCTCGCCAACATGGAGGAGCGCGGCATCCGCCTCGACACGGGGCTGCTAGAGGCCTACGGCGAGGTCCTGCAGAAGGACATCGACGCCGCGGTCTACGACATCC
>CAYGST010000321.1:0-5933 GCA_964352415.1 uncultured Planctomycetaceae bacterium
GGCAAAGCTCGCCGCCGGCCCGGAGACCGGGGCGCTCGGATTGCTACGATCCCGCCCATGTCCAAGGTCCGCTTCGTCACCTTCGGCTGCAAGGCCAACCAGTACGACACCCAGGTCCTGCGCGAGGCGCTCGTGCGGCGCGGCTGGGACGAGACTCAAGACGGCGCCGAGCTCGTCGTCATGAACACCTGCACGGTCACGGCCGAAGCCGGGCGCAAGGCGCGCCAGCTCGCCCGCCGCCTGCACCGCGAGTCGCCCGCGACCAAGATCGCGATGATCGGGTGCCTCGCCGAGAGCGAGCCCGACGTGCTGCGCGACCTGCCCGGCGTGGAGTGGGTCCTGACCGGCGGCGAGGCCAAGAAGCCGATCCACTTCCTGCGCGAGCTCGGCGAGGAGGTCAGCCCCGAGGAGCTCGGCATCCCCTACGGCATCACGGAGTTCTCCGGACATACGCGCGCCTTCCTGAAGATCCAGGACGGCTGCGACATGGCCTGCGCCTACTGCATCATCCCGAAGGTGCGCGGCGCGAGTCGCTCGCGCTCGATCGAGGAGCTGTGCAGCGAGGTGCAGCGACTCGTCGCCGCCGGGCACGTCGAGATCGTGCTGTGCGGCATCCACATCGGCCACTGGGGGCGCGACCTCGGCCAGCGCTTCGACCAGCTCGTGCGCGCGCTCGCGGAGACGACCTGCGCCGGCCCGGACGGGGCGCCCGCGGAGTTCCGCCTGCGGCTCTCCTCCATCGAAGCCACCGAGGTGACCGACGAGCTCCTGCAGGTCCTCGTCGACCGCCCCGACCGCATCGCGCCGCACCTGCACCTGCCGCTGCAGTCCGGCGACGACGAGGTGCTCACCGCGATGAACCGCTGGTACACAGGCGACGAGTACCTCGAGCGCTGCCTGCACATCCAGGGCGCGCTCGACGAGCCGGCGTTCACCACCGACGTGATCGTCGGCTTCCCCGGCGAGGAGGAGCGGCACTTCGCGAACAGCCTGCGCATCCTGCGCGAGGGCGGCTTCTGCAAGGTGCACGTCTTCCCGTTCAGCGCGCGCCCCGGCACCGCGGTCGAGCGCCTGCAGCCGGTGAACTCCCAGGACATGCGCGACCGGCGCATGCGCCTCGGCGAGCTCTCGAACGAGCTCGGCCTGGCGTTCCGGAGGCGCCTGGCGGGCAAGGTCGAGAGCGTGGTGCCCGAGGGCGCCGCGGGGCTGTCCGGCCGCTACCAGCGCGTGCGCTTCGACCTGGACGACTGGACGGGCGTGATCCCGAAGCTGGTCGACGTGCGCCTCGAGCTCGAGGAGCGCGGCCCGGAGGACGAGCCGCGACTCGTCGGGCGGCCCATCGCGCGCGACGTCGCCGGAGCGACGCGATGACGAACCCTGACGCGCACACCGAACTCGGCGACCTGGTCGGCGGACTCGAGGCCGAGCTCGAGCGAGCGCGTCGCCGCGGCGTGCGCCGCACGGCTGCGTCCAGCCCGTCGCAGTCTGCACCCGTGCACACGCAAGCGGACGCGCGCATTGCGAGCAACGCCGACTCGCGGCCACTGGCGACCGAGCGTGCGTCTCGCGCGGCCCCTGCACCGACCGCAGCGCGACCCGAGCGCGCCGAGGTCAGCGCAACGCAGCGCGCGGACAACGCGCGCGCTCCCGTCGGCGACCCAGGCCTGCCCGCCGCCCTCGCACCGAGCTGCGCGGACCTCGAGGCGCTGCGCGCGGGCGTCGCCGCCTGCCGCGCCTGCGGTCTGTGCGAGACGCGGACGCAGACCGTCTTCGCCGACGGCACCGGGCGCACGCGCGTGATGTTCATCGGCGAGGCGCCGGGCGCCGACGAGGATGCGCAGGGCGTGCCCTTCGTCGGCCGCGCCGGCCAGCTCCTGACCGACATCATCACGAAGGGCATGGGGCTCGCGCGGGAGGACGTCTACATCGCGAACGTCCTCAAGTGCCGCCCGCCCGACAACCGCGATCCAGAGCCCCGCGAGAAGGCCCTCTGCACCCCGTGGCTGGATCGGCAGATCGAGCTGCTCGACCCGGAGGTGCTGGTCCCGCTCGGAAAGCACGCGAGCCAGCACGTCCTCGGGGTCCAGGATTCAATGGGCCGCATGCGCGGCCGCGTCCACGAGATCGGCGGCCGAAAGGTCGTGCCCACCTACCACCCCGCCTTCCTGCTGCGCTCGCCGCACATGAAGAAGGACTGCTGGCAGGACATTCAGGTCGCCATGGGGCTCCTGGGCCTCGGCGAGTGAGGGTGGGGTCTGGACGGCCGCTGGGCCGGTGAACCCGGCAGCCACACCACCCGTCGCCACCCCGGCGGAGCCGCGCGAACCGAGGCCGCGACACTCGGGGCTGCATAGAGAGTGGTGAGAGTCGGAGCGACCCGGCCCTGCTCGGCGCCCTCCGGGGCCGCGCAGTCCCGTCCAGCTGCCCCGGGGTTCGCCACGACGCGGCGCGCGCGCGAAGTCCTTTGCCCCCCGTGAGTTTGGGTCGGTTACCCCCAGTTCGGGGGCGGGTAGCGCCCCCGCCCGTCCCCGCGGGCACGAGGCGGAACCGGCGCTGGGCCCGTAGGGGGTTTGTTGACCCTCCCTGGCCCCATCGCTATCCTCCTCGCTCTCTTTGAAGGGTTCCCCATCCCCCAAAGCGTTGGTCGGGCGCGCGTCGCTCCGACCTGAGACCCCACCGCGCGTCGGACCGGGGGCGTTTCCGGGAGAAGGAGGAGCACGAACGAAAACCCCGTGAACACGAGGGACCGCGCGTCGCGAGCGATGCACGAACCCCACGCGTTCGCTGTCGGACCCGAGCACGTCCCGAGTCGCCTACGCGCGGCACGCTCTACCTACGGCCGCCAGCGCTCTTTCTTTCGAGGTTCCGACCTCGTCGAAGGAACGCAGCCGGAGTTGGAGCGGGACTCACGAAGGTCCGCATCCCCGCAGGCGTTTCGCTAGCGACTCCACCCTCCCTACTCCACCACACACCAGAAGACGGCTTCGGCCCGCCGCGGTTTCGCCCGACTCCGCAACAGGTCGATTCTCCCCCGGCTCCTGTCGTCCATTTGGTTCGACCCCCGTCCCCAAGGTTCGAGAACTCATGCGTCTGAGATTCCTCTTCCTGCCGCTTCTCGCGGTGGCCCCTGTCGCCTGCCAGTCCACCGACACTCCGCCCGCGGAGACGGCCCCGACCCCCGCGCCGGAGCTGCAAGACAGCTCCAGTGAAGGTACCGACCCCGGGACCGCGCCCGCCTCCGAGGCGGACACGACCGAGGCTGCCTTCGCCGGGAGCGCCAACCTCCAAGGGACGGACCTCCAAGAGGACGCCGAGCGCATTCAGCGCAAGCGTTCCCAGCGGGAGTTCCTGTCGGGCGAATCGATCAAGGAGGGCGATGCGCTGTTCGAGCGCGGCGACCTCGAAGGGGCGCTGGTCGCCTACGCCAACGCCATGGCGGTCGACCCGGGCAACCAGGACGCCCGCGAGCGCATGCAGAAGGTCGAGGCCATGCTCGGCAAGCGCTACGCCGTCGTCGCCGACACGCTCCAGGACGAGGTCGAGCGCGCGATGGTCAAGCGTGCGCAGGCCCGCATCGAGGCCGAGCGCTTCGACATCCTCGGCGACACCTCGCTTCGCAAGGGCGAGTACGACGACGCGATCCAGAACTACCGCAGCGCGGAGATGATCCTGCGCTACAACCCCCTGATCGCCACCGAGTCCCTTGATGAGCAGATCATCACGGGCAAGCTGAACTCCACCATCGAGCTGCGCGAGGAATCGCGCCTCGAGAACGAGCGCCTGGCCATGGAGGCCGCGCGCGTCGCCAAGGAGGACGCCGAGCGTACCGAGACCGAGTACCGCGAAGGCAAGCTCATCACGCTGTTCAACGAGGCCAGTCAGGCCTTCCTGAACGAGGACTTCGGGCGCTGCGAGAGCCTCTGCGACGTGATCCTCATGCAGGACTCGGGCAACGAGGCGGCCACGCAGCTGCGCGAGAACTCGATGCAGGCGCGTCACCTGACCACCGCCGAGCGCAACCGCCGCGACTACAAGGAGCAGTGGCTGCGGACGATGAACGACCTCGAGCAGCTGAACGTCATCCAGACGGAAGCCGTGGTCTTCAACGATCTCGACCGCTGGCTCGAGGTCACCAAGCGCAAGCCGCTGGAGTTCTCCAGCCGCTCGGCCGCGGACGACTTCGAGAACCAGAGCGTGCTCGCGCGCCTCGACGAGGTCCGCTTCGCTCCGCAGTTCGTCGGTGAGGACGGAGAGGGCGCGCCCCTCGCGGACGTCGCCGCCTTCCTGCAGACGCTCACCGGCATCAACTTCGTCATCTCGACGTCGGTCCGCGAGGACCTCGGTGAGGAAGAGACGATGATCAACCTGCAGCTGCCCGAGTACAGCGTGCAGAAGATCCTCGACCTCATCTCGGAGACGAACGAAGCGCTGAAGTGGAAGGTCCAGGACGGCGTCGTCAAGTTCGTCACCGCCGAGGAGATGGTCGGGGGCCAGGAGCTCGTCATGTACGAGGTCCGCGACCTGATCCGTCCGATCAAGGACTTCCCGGGCGCCGAGATCAACATCGAGCCCTCGGGCGGTATCAGCTACCCCGAGGAAGAGGTGGAAGAGCGCGAGGCCGGCGTCGTCACGGGCGACCTGCTCGACGAGCTGATCCGCAACAACATCGCCCCCGAGTCCTGGGACGCGGACCCGGCGAACAGCCTCGCGATCAACGAGAACGGTGTGATGGTCGTGAACCAGACCCCCGCCGTGCACGAGAAGATCAGCAAGCTGCTGTCGGACCTGCGCGAGGCGACCGGGATCATGGTCGACATCCAGTCGCGCTTCATCCGCGTCGAGGACAACTTCCTCGAGGACATCGGCGTCGACTTCCGCGGCCTCGGCCAGCCCGGCCCCGGCACGAACGAGTTCTTCGACGACTTCGGTGACGCGACGACCCAGGCCGAGCTCGGCCAGGAGATCGGAACGGACCCGAGCGTCGGCGCGTTCTACGACGAGGGCAACGACGGCGACCTGAAGGGCCGCGTCGAGAACCTCTACGACAACGCGATCGGCTCCGGCCAGGACGAGGGCATCGACAACTCGGGCGGCCTCAGCTTCCAGTGGACGTACATCAACGACATCCAGATGGAGTTGATCCTGCGCGCCGTGAGCAAGTCGGAGCGCATCCAGCTCGTCTCGAACCCGCGCATCCTGATCTCGAACACCGGCCGGTCGAACCTGACGGTGCTCAACCAGGTCTCCTACGTGAAGGACTTCGACGTCGAGATCGCCCAGGCGGCCTCGATCGCCGACCCGATCGTCGACGTCATCCAGGACGGCGTGATCCTCGACGTGCGCCCGGTCGTCTCGGCCGACCGCCGCTTCATCATGCTGGAGCTGCGCCCCACCATCGCGGAGCTCAAGCGCCCGATCCGCCAGCAGACGACGACGCTCGGCTCCCAGGCCTCGGTGACCATCGAGCTCCCGGAGCTCGAGATCCAGCGCATCCGGACCTCGATCCCGATGCCCGACGGCGCGACCGTCATGCTCGGTGGCCTGAAGATCAGCGACTCGAAGGATTACCGCTCGGGCGTCCCGATCGTCAACAAGGTCCCGCTCATCTCGGCGCTCTTCGAGCGCAAGGGCAAGTACGTGGCCCGCAAGAAGCTGATGGTCCTGCTGCGCGCCGACATCGTGATCCCCTCGGAGAGCGAGCCGACCGACGCCCAGCTCGGCCTGCGCTGAGCCAGCCCATCACGGGGCGCAGCGCCGTCGAGCGCGCCACGCCCACGGACACGCAGGGAGGTCTCGCCCCGGTCGAGGCCTCCCTGCAAACACAACACCGAGCCCGCCCGCGCGGCAGGGCTCGCCCCGCGACTCCCCCGGGGCTCAATCTCCCACGGTCTCGTGCGTTGCCGCACGCCCCTCCGTGGGTAGTGGGAGATACC